>DDSI01000075.1 GCA_002343335.1 Bacteriovoracaceae bacterium UBA2394 | reverse complement strand
AAAAATGTGGACAGTATTGATCCAGAAAAAATCGACATCGTAATCACGCTTTGTGAAGAGGAAATTTGCCCGGCATTTCTTGGCACAGCAAAAAAGATTCATTGGCCGATGCCTGACCCCGCGCGGTTTACCGTCCTTGATCCTCAACGAATAAAGGAATTTCGTAAGGTACGAGACGAACTTAAAGAACGAATTAAAAATTTGAGAACAGAAATTTATCCTGAATGATTTTGCATTTGCTCGGATCTACGAAATCATTTCTTCCACCGGTTTGAAATAATTCGAGACCCCCGAAGGGGCCTCGAAAGAAGCTGCATTAGGAAGCAGCTTCCGCAGAAGCAATTTGTTCGCGCTTCGCAACGAAGGGAACTCCCAGAATCGCTTTGAAGTAATTAACGTGTTTTCTGATTCGAACATTGTTCGAAAGAATGAGCGTTAAGTATTGACCATCTTTGCTCAGAAGGACTTTGGGTTCTTCGAAGTTTGGGCGAATGACGTTTTCTGCATTTTTGACTTCCGTTGATTGATTTTGATTCATTGTATTTTTTCCTTTTAAGTTCTTGTTTTTGGAGGACTCTTCCGTCGAGTCCCCCTCTCACGGAGAGATGGAGGGGGCGAGAAGAGGAACGAGACAGAGCGCGGAGATCTCACCGGCGAAGCGAATTGCAAAAGGGAGTGCCAGAGGAACGATGGTCACAAGTCTTTGCAGCGAAGCCGATCAGTGAGATCGAGCGAGCGAAGGGTCCAAAGAACTTAAAGGGAGAAGAACATCAATCAAACGTCATCAAAAAAAGCTTGGACGCTTTTGAAGCCCAAATGAAAAGAGATGGTCTTGAGGGTCAGAACGCGAGGATTACTTCGACCTGCGATGATTTCCATGACGGTAGAGCGTGCGATCTCAGATTGAAACGCTAGCCATTCAGCCGATTTATTCATGTCCGCGAGCTTCTTGTTAATTTTTAGTCCCAAACGTTTCAGAAACTGTGTCTCAGCGTTTGTGTAAACAAATTCACGAGTAGGACGAATGCCTTTGGATGTTTTGCGCGAATCTGATGTTTTTTTCAGTTGCGGCATATTTTCAGATTACTGGAGCGACGAAAGTCGGGCCGTCGGTATACCGGACTTTTTTACTGGACTTTTATGACGTGCCGTGAGAATCCCATGCCCTAAATAATTAGGCAGATAGAGATCTGCCCGAAATGAGCCTTGCGAGAGGTAAATTGAGCGCCCGAGCCAAGCCGTAGAGAGTTGAGAACTTCATATCTCGCTTGCCAGAGCAGATTTGGTAAAGGGTCGGCTTGGTAATGAGATCATGAAACTCCAGGGCAAAGGCATCGAGTGACGCATAGCCGCGATCTTCGAGGATCATGCGTCGAATCTTTTGCCCAAGCTTCTCAAGGGCTAGCCGTTCTCTTTTGCCTAGTTTCTTCGTCAAATCCGGCCTCCACGTCCGTTTATGTAACTTTAGCCAGATTTGTTTTTTAAAAAGTCCGAGTATGATACCTAGGCGTCCGTTTATGTTACGTTTTCAGGCAATATAGGTGAAAACGGAGATATATTTTGTGCTCGAAATTTGGTTCGACTGAGAGTAAGCGAAAAGCGATTAAATTGAGGAAAAACTGCATGAAAGTCCTTTTGGTCGACGACTGTTTAGAAGCAAGAAGGCTCTATCGAGAATTTTTAAAGATGTTCGGGCATGAGGTGACTCTTGCGGAGAATGCTTTTGAAGCTCTTAAGTTGATGGACACTTCCGAAGCCGGATGGGACGTCCTTATTTCAGATTTTAATATGCCGAAAATGAATGGCATTGAACTCATTGAAACGGTGTTCGAGAGACATTTTAAGTTTCAAAGGATTATTTTGTTTTCAGGAACTCTTTCCACCGATCCTTCGCTTAAATCCCTGGAGTGTCGATGTGCGCACGATCCTCGATTTTGCTTCGTCAATAAAGACGAAGGAGTGGAACGACTCAACGCACTAATGACCGCCGCTTAGAAAGCATTGAATGCTAAGCTCCGGCATCCCTTTAAATATTTATTTAAAGCAAAAGAGAGAGGAATGTCAGCTCTCTCAGGGTGAGGTGGCGCGACATCTCGGATATTCCTCGAGCCAAATGGTTTCGAACTGGGAAAGGGGGCTCTGTCACCCACCCCTATCAAAACTTAAAGAAATTGCGGCCCTCTACCGAATTAAAAGCACTGAGCTCATAGACATCATGATCCAAGACTTTGAAAAACATATAGAAGCCAAGATCAATATTTCCACCGCCAAAGAAATATAAAAAGCCCGAGGCGGCCTTCGAAAGTTGCGAGCAACTCCTACCAGACGCTTCGGGCAGTTGTTATTTGTTCCATCGCTTTCACGACAGACGCAGGTGTAATGACCTGGACAAAGCCTGTGCACGGAAGAAGCATCCTTAGACACTTCTTAACTGGCTTACCCGTATGCCCGAAAGCCTACGGGAACATTGTACTCACGAGGCGAAACCCGACATTGTCGTTGCGGTTCTCCGGCCTATCGTTGTTGCGATAGGCAGAACGCAGGTTCTGCGGATTGTTGTTCCACGAGCCCCCACGTATCACGCGGTTAGAGCCAGGTACGGTCATTACGCCAAACTCCAATTCAAAAACTCCTTTCGTCTTAATGCCGTCGTGTCGGCATGCCCAATATGGGCCATCATGCTATTCACCGAATTCACAAGGTCCTTCTCACTCAACAGACCTTTTTTAAATTGAAACTCCTTCTTTCTCAACTTTCGTCGAAGACGAATGAGGTTGGGTCTCTGCAATCGAATCATCTTTTTAAAAATCCGAAATCCTAAGAAGGGAATTCCTTCGGTTACTGGCGAAATTCGAACAACCTTCTCTTTGAGTTCCAGCTTGAGCTCATCACGAAGAAACGTCCTAATTTCGATTAGCAATTGATTTAAATCGTCTTTCGCTTCTCCAAAGCAAATAAAGTCATCCATATACCTGACATAACCGCGCAATCCTTTTCGCTCTTTTAAGAAATGATCGAGCGCTCCCAAATAAAAATTTGCAAAATGCTGACTCGTCAAATTCCCAATCGGAAGACCTTTACCCGGAAGCGCGTCCGGCGGTTGGTGCGCGATCACCAAGTCCATCAACTTCAACAAATCCCTATCTTTAATAACTCTCGAAAGAAGCCGCTTAAGAACATGATGGTCAATGGAGTCGAAATACTTCCGGATGTCGCATTTGAGAAAATAGGGATGTTGATTAGAAAAGCTTTGTGCTCGTTTCATCGCTCGATGAACACCCCCGCCCGTTCGACAGGCATAGGAATCGAAAATAAGCCTTTTCTCTAAAATAGGTTCCAAAAAATTACAGATAGCGTGATGAACGACGCGATCTCTAAAATCCGAACTACAAATTCTTCGCAGCTTGGGTTCGCGAATTTCAAACTGGCGATAGGGGCGAGGTCGATAGGTCCACGAGNNATCCACGAGTTGAGTTCTTCATTCAAAGAAATAAGATTGGGCTCTAACGAAAAATAAAAGGAAGCTATGGAAGTGCGGTCCAACTTCCGACGAAAAGCCTTTTGAGCAGCGAAATAAAGATTTTCGAATGTCACAATCTGAGAACAGAGATTCCCTGCCCGTTTCATGTTTTTCCTTTCTGTTGCTTCATCCAACCCCCGAGCATTTTCCCTATTTCATTGATTCGCATCATTGCATGTTGATAGGTCTTTTGAGACAGAAGACGGGTTTCAAAACACAATCGAAGTAAAACGCGAAGCTTCTCCAATCGAAGGTTGGCATTCCGCAACGTTTGGGTCTTACCTGAAGTAAATCGGGCCTCGATTAAATCTTCGATCATATCGAGTCCGAGCACGTTAATTCGATCGGCGAACGTAAATCGCACCCTCTTTGGAAATTTTTCCGTCGTGAGAAGAAGCCATTTTAAAAAATCCATCCACTTCACAAAGACGGGCAAGTCTTGAAATTCTTTAGACGGTGTTAATTGTAACTGTTCCCTCTCCTCCATTTGTTTCTCCCCGCTAAGAAGGCTCAGAAACTGGAGTCGCAGGCGAAACAGAATCAACTTTTGAAATCTTTAAAATCTCCTCACCGTATTTTTCTGCCTTTGCTTTTCCAAAACCTTCGACTTTCATAAGTTCTGCCATCGATTGGGGTCTAAGTTTTACAACCTCCGCCATTTGCTTATTGGTCATTAAAACATACGGGGGAACGCCATCTTTTTTACATCGCTGAGACCTCCAATCCCGGAAAAGATTGAACAGGCCCATATCTGCGTCGGTCAAGCCTTCCTTCCATGACTCGTCCCCCTTCTTCGTTTGGACTTGTGCCGCGACAGGTTTTAATTCCGCCTCTTGACGATAGGGAAAATACTTCACCACCAACGTCAGATAAGGGATGTCATTACGAATAAAAAAATGATCCGTTACCGAAAGAATTTCTTTTCCGACCATAAAATTGCGAACTTCTTCGTCGTTAAAACCGCCAATGTTTGAGTTGAAACTCAGCGAAAGCACTTTGACGAGCATTTGATTTTCTCCCTCCCTCTAAGAAAATAGTTCTGCTTTTACGCAGCGGACGCGGACAGAACAATTTCTCTTAAGCGGCGCGGTGCCGCTTTATCGAGAACATCCATCTTCGCTTGAAGAATGATGGCCTTAATCGCCTCCGTGCGAGTCAGCTTAATCATTTTTATCTTCCGCTCGAATTGATTCAAAACTTGATCCGAAATTTTAAGAGAAATGCGATCATTGGCACGCCCCTCACTCAAACGAGATTTTAAGTATTTTTTGAGAGAGGAAGCCTTCAGTTTTCCATGAGCGATTTGAGCCATATAGTAGCGAATCACAAAGGGTTCGATCTCCGTACATTTGGAGTCGGTCGCAATCGCATGACATACAGTCAAAAGAACGTCCCTTAAGTGTTTGGGAATTCTCACCTCCACGGAACGTTTTTGACCAAAAATGCTCTCCCGGATTCTCGCGGTCGACTGCTGAGGAACCGAGACAACATTTTCACATTGATTACAGATGGCCGCTAAGACGCCTTCTACTTTTCCCTTTCCGGAGGCCAGCGGCACAGTCGTCACTTTAAAAGTAGTGGAGACAATCATTTTACAAGCGCTACAAGGTCCTCTGGACTCATCTCCTTCTCGATAAAATTTAATCATGCTGTTTCCTTTCCGAGCTGGCATAGACGCTCACAAACCATACCTCTTCTTGGCTCCCAGAAGGGTCGTCGGAAAGGCAATAACATTTCACATACCAACTTACGGGCAGGCCCCCTTGTCCGAGATTAGATCTAAAAATCTTTGATTTGAGCCCAGCAATTGAGGAATGAGGAACTTCTTCATACCTTAGTCCTCGTGATGGCCTTAAAAATTCAATGACCTCTTTTGCGCTCACCTGGCCTGATTGGAAAAGGTCTTCCTCGATGATTTTTCCACTAGGCATCTCGTGTTGAACCCTCCCATCTTTCAGAGCCTTAATGAGACGTGCTCTCGTCTCCCCCTTATTCCCCACAATTTTTTTGTACGGTAAATTTCGTACAATCTCAAGGCGATTCCGAAGGTCCAAATATTTCTCTTACCTTCTGAAACCCGCATCATTTCTCGCTCAGGCAATGATCGAGAGCTTTAATTTCAGAGGAACAAGGGCTAAATCCTCAAATCGATTATAAAAATTTTGCGCGGACGCGCCTTCGGCGCGTAGGAGTGCGCTATGGGGCCTGACGGCCCACAAGCGCACTTGAATTAAGAAACCGTCCCTTCGGGAACGGTTGAAAGCCAAGAGTACAAGAGTAAAAAAGACAAGAGCTACGGCAAGTCGCTCACGAGGCGAAACCCGACATCGTCGTAGCGGGTCCCCGGCCCATCGCTGCTGCGATAGGCAGAACGCAGGTACTGCGGATTGCAGTTCCACGAGCCCCCACGTACCACGCGGGGAGAGCCAGGCTCACTTACAAGAGGGTCGGTGCCCCCTGCGACACTTTCCTTATAGGTATCGAGAGTCCATTTCCAAACGTTACCATGATGGTCAAATCCACCCTGCGAATCAGGTCGCTTCGATGCAACTCGGTGGGTGCGACTATTTGAATTCTGATAATGCCACGCATGGAGATCAAGATCGGCGACATCATCTCCGAAAGAATATGCGGTCGTTGTCCCTCGACGAGTCAGCCACTCATATTCCGCGTCGGTCGGAAGCCGAGCGGTGCCCGTTCCAATTCCTAATTTCTTTTCCAATTGATTGAGCTGCTTCGAATATTCGATGGCTTCTTCTTGAGAAACCATTTCAACAGGACGATTGGGATCAATCTTTGTTCCTTTAATCGTAATCGTGACATCTTCCCCATCAGCCACGAACTTCGAAGGATTTTTACCAGTCACTAAATAATATTGAAGTTGAGTGACATCCGTAGCGCCTTCAACGATGGGCTTTGTAAGTGTTACGTTCTGCTGAGCTTCGTTTCCGTATCGTCCGGCCTCCGTTGTTGGACTTCCCATTTTGAAAGTCACAGGACTTTCTCTCGTAATTCCCGCATCTACAAGGAGGTAAGACTCCATGATGGATTGAGAAAGATCGGACGCCTTGGCGCCTGCTTTTTCAGCAAGCGCTCGGTAGATTCGGACTTTCGACCGACGATCCAATTCTCGATTTAAAATCTCCCGCTGCTCTTTCGGAACAGACGAATCAAACTTCTCGTAATTCTTAGACCATGGAGATTCTTGAGCCAAAAGAAGCTCC
Organism: Bacteriovoracaceae bacterium UBA2394; assembly: GCA_002343335.1. Classification (GTDB taxonomy): domain Bacteria; phylum Bdellovibrionota; class UBA2394; order UBA2394; family UBA2394; genus UBA2394. Next base: position 12,451 of record DDSI01000075.1, on the reverse strand, counting down.
GTCTTGAGCATCGGATCTATTTTTCCATCTCGCATCCAGGATTCGGCCGCAGTGACAAAGTCTCCGCCACGCGCCCGAATCTCACGGTAGATTCGAAGAATAGACATTCTTTCGAGTCTTGGGTCTTTCGAATTCAAAAGCTCCTCTGCAAATTTTCGAACGAGCGGAGACTCACTTTCAAGAGCGGTTGAGAGAGCTTTTGAAAGTTGGACTGGATGAAATACGTTCTCAACAAACTTCACCTGAAGTTCTTTAGAGAAAACCTCTGCAATCGAAGTTCCATTCACCAGACTCACGAGTTCGATCATTTTTTGAAGATCAGTCGAATTCAGTTGAGTTTTTGTCGCTCTTAAAATCTCGGCGGCTTTCGAAGGAGAAATATCTTCCGCATCTAAAACTTTCTCGTAAATGCCGACATCTCCCTTGACCCAGACCTGAAGCAGAGCCGTTCGAACCTTCTTAGAAGATCGAATCATCGTAACCAGTTCAGGAATCTGACCCTTTTGCTCAGCCAGTATTTTCTTGTAGCGAGGAGTATCGATTAGATTTTGAAGAACGATAGCCCGATCCGAAATCGAAAATGAGGAGAGAACTTCTGAAAGAGATTGGCCCTTCTGCTGCCATAAATAAAGAGCCACTTGCTTTCGAAGTTTGAAATTTTCATTCTCGCTTTTGAGCCAGAGATTAAGCGTGGCCTCAAACTTCGGGTCGACGCGAAGACCTGCCTTCTGAAGTGCGTCCATCGAAGGAATGTAGCGCATTCGATCTTCCAGCTCCGAAGACTCTCTCAAGCGGTAAGTGGCCTCGACAAAATCTTGCAGACGAAGATTAGAAGGAAGCTTTTGAGGCGCGATTTTCGGCTCCACTGCAAAACTAAGCCCCTCATTAGCCTTCAGCGGAGAGACGACTCTCATACTGAGACCTAAATTCGAACGATCATATTCGCTTTGATCGAATTTGGTTCTGATCGATACCGAATGGGGTGAAAAACCCGTTAGAATTTCACTTTCTCTCGGAATAAGTTTTACGGCACGCGTGATGTCCGAAGAATTAGAAATGCCACCGTGACCCGACAGATTTTCGCCAAGATCCTCTGGAATCCCGAGTAAATAGCCCTCCTTTTCGAGAGAAAGTCTTACACCCTCTAAGAAAGCGGGTAGTTCTTCGGGCGGAACGTTTTGAATTTTATTCACAAAAGCAATTTTGACAACGCTATCGTCATTACTTGCTTTTCTTCGAAAGAGTCCACGACGTTCCGTTTCAACTGTTTTGTTGGCGCTACCCATAGTGATCGAAATATGTCCCGTCGAAGCTCCACTTTCATCGGTCCAAGTATAAAATTGATAGTTCGGATGAAGAGCCGTCGTAAGCCAAGAACTTGAGGAACAATCAAGTCCAAGACAAGAACGCAAAGGCGCTTCGGCAAGACTCAGCGAGCGGACCCAGCGTGTAGTTCCTTCGCCTGCTTTGAAAGTGGCTTTACTTAAAACTTCTTTATCAAGAGCGACCAAATCCCTTTCGAAACCGTCAGCCGTATCAAGTCCTGTCGGTCGATTCACTTCTAATTTTTCTAAGAGTTCGGGAAAGTGACCAGAATAGCCAAGTGCATAAGCCAAATTATCTCGATCCGTAATCGCTCGGCGAAGGGCTGTGATTCTCTCCAAACCATTTCCTTCTTTAAGAACCCGCTGAATGTCTCGATTTTGAAACGGTATCGAGTGAACAAGATCAACCATCGCTTGGGAAATAGGTTTAATATCTTTGCCCTCAGCTTTCATGACCTCACGAGCTGCACTCAGTTTTTGAAAGAGGGCTGTCGCACGAGTCACGGGATCAACGGAAGTATTCTTTAAATCATTGTAGACATCTGCGCCCAAGACATCAGTCACTTTCACTAGGACTGCCTTTTTATTTTCATCTTTCACTTTTGAAATTTCTTCGCGAAGTCTTTGTTTTTCTTCTTTGGATGCCTCTTTGGGAATCGAAGGAACCGCATTGACGTCTTCGAGTTGAAGAATATTTTTCCAATCTCCGACATTGGCTTCCACTTGAAAGAGACTCGCAACCGATTTTGAAGCGGCTTCCTTTTGCTTCCTAATGAAAGTTTGTAGTCCTTCCGTCACCGGATATTCTCTTTGAACTAGATCGACTCGCACCGGCGATAAGGGAGTTTTAGAAAGATCAGGATGCTCACCTAAAAACTGGGCAACGCGGTCTACGGTAGCCGAAGTCACATAGCTTGGAACATCTTGGCCAAATCGCATTTTGAGATACACATTAAACGCAGCTCGATGCTCGGGGTTTGATAGATCGGGCACCATTCCTTGAGAAAAAGATTTGAGAAGGTCATCCAGAGTTTCAATTCTTTTCGCTCGATCTTTGGGATGACCGCCGCCGCCCATTTCGCTGAGGGCGGAGTAACAAAGTCTTGGAGTAGCTGAAGTCGATTGAACGTATGAAAGGACCAATGCAACAACAGAAAGGGAGAGCTGAATGAAGGCTTTCAACTTCATGGCGCCACTCCTTCGAGTTGCATTGCGGGAGCCATCGTCTTTAGCACTTGAGCACATACCGTTCCGCGAAGAGATTCAGGTAAAGTGCCCGACTTGAGAAGTCGGGCCGTCCAATTTTGCAATTGTTCGAAGTTGATCGCTCCTTGTCGAAAATTGTCGGCCAATTGTTTAGCGGTGGTCGGTAAATTAATAAAATTTCGAACTTCCCAAGCGGGGAGAAGTTCGCGTACAGGCTGAGGCGTCGTGTCCCGAGTAAAGATGGGAGTCGCAGCATCAAACTTTCTTTCGGGATACCAAAACGAAGTTTGAAAAAAATGATCGCGCGAGTGATACGTTCCAAAATCCACTAAGTTTTTGTCCTTCGTTCCTTGAACATCGATGAGCCATCTCGGCGTTTCATCCGATTCGTGCTCGGTAGAATATCCATACGCCCGTAAAATTCTCTCGATAAGCTCCGAATCTTCTTTCGGAAGAAAGTGATTCCTAGAGCCAAGCTCCGGGCGATAAGTGGAAGCTTTGGGGTAACGAGTGTGACTTTGGCGAATGATGGCCCCCGCGGGCAGGGTTATCCCTCGATCTTTCAGATCGAAGCCCCAAGAGATTACGGCATAAGATCCCACGGTCCGAGTAGCGCTTCCCGAGTGCTCAAGCACCTTGTTGATTTCTCGATCGAGCACATATTCTCGAATCGCTTCTCCTAAAGAAAAAAGTCCGTTGCGATGAAATTTTTCTGCATTGTGCGGCTGGGGATCAATGGAACCCGCGCCCTTCACGTCGAACATTCCGTTTGGAATTTGATAAACAAGGGAACGCCCATAATATTCGGGACGAAGGGCATTTCTGAGAGTCGCAGCATCCACCGATACAGCCGAATTGGTTTCAGTTTGGCTGGCTTGCGGAAGGCTAATGAAACCTGCTTGGTTCAAAAGAAATTCTTTCAGTTCATGATCGGTCTTTCCTTTGAGCTGAGGAAAATCGGTTTCGATGAGAGCGCGATCCATGAGCGCAATCTGCGCCGTTGACACCCGAATGACTTGTTCCAGACGAGGACGATCAAGGCCGGATGAAGATCGAAGTGGAGTCGGCAAAGCGGCAAACGCAATCGAGGGCACAAAGATTAAACTCGCTAGTGCGAAGCGTAAGGTTTTCCAATTTTGACACCACAGATCGTACAATTCTCATCTCCTTAAAACACGCTCCCTAGGCCTAAAATATGCAAGAATGAGACACAGAGAGCCCCTTCTAAAACCCATTTAAAGCTGAAATTAAACAATACTATATATGGGATCTTTCTGTTTTCAGTGGGTTTAGGGAGGTTTGTGTCTCATTTCAATAACTTAGCTTTTGGGGAGTCGATGTCTCAGTTGGGACATGGATTTCCAGCGAATTGGGAGTTCAAATAGCCGCATTTTTGCAGGATTTTGAGGGCGAAATAAAACATATCGCGATAGCCGTAGGCCATCCATTTCATGCCTTTGATGACTCGATTGATTCCTTCGGAGACTGACGTGGTCACCTTAAATTTAAAATAATTTAAGAAAGATCGTTCGTGGCGCAGATCTCGAATGAAGCGAAAAATATTTGCAGCCTTCACGTCGAGCGCCCATTGATAGCATTCGGCCATCATGAGTTGAGCGTCCTCTTCCGATTCGCAATCAAAGACTTTGTGGAAGTGCTCTTTGATGAGCTCCATTTTAGCAATTTTTTCATTTCGCTTCATGATCGCATCGATATGCCTTTGATCCTCTTTTGAGCGATGGTCGGCTTTGGTTAAAAAAATATATCGATAGCGCCCCTGAAGCAGCCGTCTGGCCTCGGAGTTTTTCCTTTGGTCGAGGAGTTCAAGCTTACGATCTTCGTTCAAAGCATCGTTAAAGTTTTGAACGAGATGAAATCGATCCCAGACAAGCGTTGCTTTTGGGCAATTGATCGCGACAGAGTCCGCATAGCCGCGATGTTGATCGGCTGCGACGACGCGAATCTCCTCACAAGCTTCCTTGCCGAGAAGCTCGAAGAATTCATCAAGCGCTCTTTTCTTTCGGCCCTGAGAAACCCAAATGACTTTTCTCGTATTGAGATCGACGATGACGGTCAGATATAAATCATCGCGGTCTTCGCCTTCTTTCTTTTTTCGCCTGGCGTAGACCTCATCGACCGAAATCGCTGTCACCTTCGGAACGCGGTAGCCCGCGAGAAGTCGCATGAGCACGGCCTTATCGACTTGATAGCACGTCATCTTATCGATGGATTCCAAACGCGAAACCGCAAGCACCGTCGTGATTTCAGTGAGGCGATTAATCCAAAGAGCCATCTCTTCTGTCATGTGCGGATTGAGTTCCGACAAAAAGGGAATGTGCTCGGAGCGATTNNTTCGGACACCAGGCTTTTTCCCGCCAAAACTCGAGCCAAATCATCCAGCCAAAAACTCGCAAGTGACGAATGCGCTTGCGATGATAATCCTTATTATTCTGAAGCTGCGTACGGCAGCAGCCACATTCACGCTTGGCATCCGCTCGGCGATCGAGAACGACGCGGATTTCCATCTCGTCCGAGTACTCCTTCGTATCAATGACTTGATACCCCTCGAAGGCCTTAAAGATGGACGACCTAAACAACCAGTTTTTTGAAGATGCGACTTCGGACATGACAATTCCTCCCCTTGGACGATATTTTCTCGAAGAGGGAGAGAAAGCTCATGGGAAAACTCAATCGAAATACGATGGTCATTCGCTTTAAAAAACCGGTGCTTGATTGGCTCAAAAAAGATGGGATGTTTGACTTCAGCCTCGAAGAAATCAACTTCAATACGCCCACTTTTCTCATCCCCGAATTCGAATCGATTCCAGAATTCGAAGAAAAGAGCGACGAACTTAAGAAATATCTCTTTCAAGAAATCCTAGCCACTTTCAATGAGGATCCCAACGCTTGGCCTAACAAGGAAATGACGGCCAAAAACTTCAACAAGTGGTTCGATTACACCCTTCACGAAACCGTTTTAGACGTTGCCGACGAACCCCTCGAAAACCAAGAACTCTAACCTAAACTGCGACACCTACGCCTCTAACGCCCCACGCCATCTAGAATGGGCTCTATATATGCACGCGAGAACTCGATGTCCCACGCAAAATTTGCGGACCCAAAAAGTGATTCTTGAGCCCGTTTTTTTGATTCCTGAAGGTGGGCGAAGCTTCCAACTTTCACTCCATTTTTTTCTCCCAGCCTCGGTGAGGAGAAAAAAATATCGTGAAGTCAAAGATTACTCGGAATCAAAAAATCGAACTCGAATTCAAACTACATTTTCGGGCAAAAGTTTATACTTTCAGAATCCGAAGCGTACTCACTTTTCTAATTCCGCTTCTTCTGATTGTTTTGAAAATTGTTTCAATTTATTTCATTCAGAATTCCCCATGATGGGGAGTTTCCTAAATTGAATTCAAAGATTAATATCTTTAATCCATTCCAATTTTTTGGGATCAACATTTTCCCTCGTCACGGAATTTGAATTGAATTGATTGCCGCAATGTTTGCAGACGATTGCTTCTGGTTGAACATACTCAGCGCATTTTTCACATTTTTTTAGACCTTCATGACTCATGGGGAGCGCAGCGATGACAAGAATGCCGAAGGGTCCCAAGAGCAATCCTAAAATACCCCAGCCGAGACTAAATCTTCTCTTAGAACTTGCTACAGTCGCGCAAGCAATCGGAGAAACGATCACCCAAATAATTCCAATAATAACGCCCATAAAAAATCTCCAAAGTTTCTATAATTGATTCGGATACTCTTTGCCTCGCACTTCGCGAAAGTGGCCAACCTTTCGGCTCCAGAGGTCGCTTTCAGCAGTGATAAGGACTAAATCTCTAAACCCACGTTTGTAAAGTTCCTCTCCCACATCGATTCCATCTATTCCATTGCCTAAGTTTCGATCCACAAAAACAGGGACTCGCTCAAGATCGGGAATATCTTTTAACTCCTCATGCGTTTCTGCGATAAGAATTTTTCGACCATCGACATGAGCGAGACTGGACCAAAGTTTTTGAACGCTGATGTCATTTTCTATAAGAACAAAATCGAACGATTTCTGCGCTCGAGAATTCCTCAATGTATTGATCTTGATGGAGTTGATCCATGGCTTCGGTAAAATTCTTGTTCCTAATTTTTGGACCCGTTCTTGAATTCTGGCGTCGTCATAATAGCTAGAAACAAGAATCGCATCGACACTGAGATCTTGTTCTTCGATCAAATCAAGTCCAGACATCTGTGCATTGCTAAATTCATAATCGACTAAATAAATATATTCATCAGGAGGAAATTGCTCTTTGGAAAAATTATTTGGAGAGCTGAGATATTTGCAGTCTATATCTTTAAAACGTTCTTTCCAGAGGACGAAGATGCTCTCGCAATCATCAATCACAAGAATCTTTTTGTCGTCAGGGATATTCAACTCCGAAACTAGCCACAACGGAGAAGGTATTTTCGGGATAGAAATCCGAACAGAGGTCCCTCGATTCCATTCAGAATCGATTTCAAGTGATCCATGAATACGGCTGAGAATTTCTCGAGCATGGTTAAGCCCAATGCCAGCTCCAGATGGTTTTCCACTCACTTTTTCCCCCGCCTGGAGTCTTTGAAGTAAATCCGCAGGTATTCCACCACCGTTATCCGAAATATCGATCTCGATTTGATCTTTGGATTTCGTCGGTTGATGGATTCGAATTAAAATACTGCCATCCATTTTCTGTTCACACGCGTCGATGGCATTATTAAGAACATTCGACAAAATTCTCGCAAAATCACCTGAAGGGATTTTTACGAGTGTCGCTCGGAGGGGTTCATCGATTTTCAGGTCGATTTTTACGCTTGGCCGTTGACCTCGATGTGTCGATTTTTCAGCCATGATCTGCTCAATCACGGGAACCAAAAATGAAAAATCTTCACCGATCTTAGAAGCTTTCGATGCCTTTCGATAGGGCCCCAATAAGTCTTCCGTTAAATTTTTAATTCTAAAAATGACAGAACGAAGCAAGTCACGTTGGCTATCATCGGGCAACTTCGATCGGTTCTCGAGCAAACCGGAAAGAGCAAACAAGGGTGATTGAATATCGTGAGCCACCCGAGTTGCGAGCTCAGAGAGCTTTGCTTTTTCCGATTCTTCTCTAAGTTTCTTCTGAGAATGAATCAGCTCGTTTATCAGATGAAGCACTCGATTCTTGAGACCTTCCATATCGGTCTCTTCGTTTTCGCCTTTCATTGTAAGGTGGTGGTGTTTTAATGCTTCCGCGACCTGCTGCAATGGGCGAAGCAGTTTTCGCGCAATCCTAGTCGAGAGAAAGAAGCTGATGATGAGAATTCCAACTAAAATAAGAACTGCAAAAGTAAGAACCATCCATTGATGTCGAATAATTTCCGACCAATCGAGAGACAAACACTGCAAATACTTAAACTCCGGCTTGTGGGAAAAATTGGTGGTTCGACAGGCGAGAGCTAATGTCCGACCGGCGGAATCCTGAATAATGGAAATTTCTTTGTCGTCGAGAGCCTGGCGAGTTTGATTGGAAATCTTTTCGTCCACTTCAGAGACAAGAGGTTTGAAATGAGAATCAAAAGGGATGGATTGAATGCGAGTGCTTGCCGTAAGCGATGGGATGCCACCCGAAGGAGTGAACATCTCATTTAATTTTGCCCAGTCGATGAGAACAAGGAGAATTCCGAGCGGTTGTGCAAATCGATTTTCAATTGGATAGCTAATCTCAAGATAAGTTGTCTTTCCCTGTGTGACCGTTTGTATCGTGGCAGAACCCATCGATTGATTGGGATTCAGATGAAGAAATAAATCCTTCGCTTTATCGGTATCTTCGCTGGACGCAAACAGCGCCCCATCTTTTCTAAAAAGAGCGATACCGGAATAAATCGAATAATTGTCCTTAAGTTCTCGTAAATGATCGTCGAGTGCTTCTGGTCGATCATATTCAATCGCGGCCTCAAGATAACCCATTTTGGACCATGCCCTGAGATCGCTAATTCGTTCTTGAACGAATCGATCAAAAGAAATTTCGATGCGTTTCAAGTTTTCTTGAAGGTGGTCAGTCGTTTGCTGAGTAAGTGCATCTCTTATATACAACCAGTACACGACGGCAATCAGTGCAATGGGAACGACCGCAAACGCTGTAAGAATACTGATAACTTTCCATCTCATCGAGGCCTATCCTTGAACTTGGCAAGGGCCGCTTTAACGAAAGCATAATCTTCAATCGCCAACCCCTTCGAAATAAAGAGCAATGGTCGATCTTTTAACGCTGCGGTCGTCGATGGCTGATTGAGATAAGTCTTAAATTCCTCAAAATCTGTATCCTTCAGTTTTCCTTCTGAAATAGCCAAATTGGCCTCACCTTTTCCGGGAATGGAAATTCGAGAGTCAATAACGCGATAACTTTTAAGAACAATGTCCCGAGGAAATTCGGCTGTCGTTCCAGATGACGAGCCAACCGCAATCATCACGCGCGTCCGTAATGCTTCCTCAGGAGTGATTATGAATTCTGTTCCAGGAGTCGTTCCAATCACAAGATCGAGAGGCTCTTTCATTTCTTTCGTATCGAAAATGACAGTTGCTTCCGTGGAAACTTCCTTCATCCACGAAAGAATTCTTTGCTTGGACTCTTCACTTCTTGCTTTGACGTAGAGAGGAGTCTCCGGAAAGACCTTGCGGAATTCGAAAGCGTGATAAAGCGCCTCTGTTGACGATCCTACGATCAAAATCGAGCGGGGATTTTCGTTCGCATAGGCCTTTTCAGCAAACAAAGCACTTTTCGCGGCAGTTCGAAGCCCGGTAAGCGACGTCGCATCGAAAGTCGCAAGCGGAGTTTCCGTTGTCGTATCGTACGCCGTCACATATCCCGTGATGCCAGGTCGTTTTTTTGGATTAATCATTAACGTCTTTTCGATGAACAGACCGTCGGGTCCTAAATAGGGCATTTGAAGAATCGTGATCGGCTGACCATCAGGCGCCGTACCTTCACATTTATGTTTAACGGGAGGTTTCGATGGATCATAAAAATCCTGATAAGCGCGCTCAATCACTTCTCTCGTATTCATCGTTCGCGCGAGTTCAACTAAAACGGTTTTACAGTAATAGGGAATTTCCATGGGCACCTCAGCAAGAAAAAACATTTTAGTATCCAAACCTTTCGAATTGTTTCGCCATTGTCAGAATTTCGAGCGGAATTTTTAGCCCGAGCTGCTTTGCGCGGTGAGGATTTACATGAAGAGCTTTTTCACCTGGCGCATAAATAGGAATGTCAGAAATCTTTTTGCCTTCTAAAACCGATTCGCCCATTGCCAACGCTTCGTATCCGTGAACGAATCCGGGATTAGAAATCGAAACCAAAAATCCTTCGGAAATATGCGATGATAAAATAGTGAGTTCTGGAACCTTTGAGCGCTTCGTGATCCAATCCGCCAATTCTTGCGTGGTCAGCGTTGTTCCCTTGTCATTTTTCAAAGTGTAGAAGGTTCCAAAGACGAAAATGTTTCCAGGACTTTGATTGCTTAAAATAATTTTTTTCCAGAGATTCCAGTCATTCGAAATGACAAAGTGAAGCTGCTCTTTTTTGAGAGCATCAGGTTCGAGACGAGCGAGACTGCGCTTCAGGTCTTTCATGATTCCTTTTCCTGAAGTGGAGTCGTCAAACAGGACATGAATTCGATCAAATTTTCCTACAATTTGTTGCAGCAACTTGATGGAATAATAGAAAGGATGTTCCGAAATGAGACCGGTCATATTTTTATCGGGATGCTCTAGGGTTTTGGTAATGCCGTAAGATCTCGGATCGTTATTCACTCCCAGAAAAACGAATTTGAATCGATTGTCATTCATCAGAGGCTTGGCAACAAATTCAAGAGCTTCGTCATCGCAGATAATGACGAGATCCGGTTGATTTGATTTCAGCTTGACAATGATTCCTCTCCCTTCTTCCGCGAGAAAGGCGCGATCTGTTTGATGGTTTTTTCCATCCATGTAGTAATAATCAAAAACAGATCTCTGCATGAGGCCCTTGGGCTTTCGATTGAAAAGCTCCTTTCCATCGAGGAAGGCGGTGATTCCTCTGTTGACCTCTTGTACCCACCCGAAGCTTGCGTGATAGGAATGAACCACCGCAATGCGCGATTGGGCTGCTTCGGTGTATTGCGAACAAAAAAAAGAACATAAGAAACCAAGTGCTACTAAAATATAAATTATTTTCGAATTCATAGAGTTAGCTCCGTTTGAGATGGGGAGTCGCTCTGACTAATTTTTTTAAGATCATTTGAAATTCTTCTGACTCGATCTATCTCGAGCTTCAGGACTGATTTAAGAGTTGCCTGCAAATCATCCGACGCATCCCATCGATCCTGGATGGACGTAAGGATATCTAAGGAAGATTGAATATCGTGCAAAACGGTTTTAGGAGTTACTTCTTTTTTTCTCATGGGTCGCCTTTCTTCCCCTTTTTCCTTCCGACAGTCCGTATTCGCGCAGCTTCCTATTCATGTGAGAGTGCGAAAGCTTCAAAAGCTTGGCCAAATCAACGGATGAAGGCATCCGCTCATAGGCTTTTTCGATGACCTTTCGCTCCGTCATTTTGTGAAAAGCCGGTAACCCTGGGAATTTCTCTGCGAAAGGGTCTATTGAAAAACTGAGTTCGTTTTTCTCCATACCGCTCGAAACACGTTCCTTCGGGGTAATAAGCGCCTTCCAATTGGTAAAATCGCACTGTCCCCGTCGGCCTTTAGGTGCGTAGACGAGCAGGCGAGACAAAATATGCTCAATACCCCGAATGTTTCCGTCGGGAGGATTGTTAGAAACAAATTCAACAAAGTCTTTGGGAAGGGCGGAAAACGGAACTGATCCAACGCTGTTCTCAATACAGCATCGCGGAAGTAGATCTGCGATAATCTCAGGGACATCTTCCTTTCGATCCTTCAACGAAGGAACTTCCACACGAAAAGTGGAAATGCGCATAAAAAGTTCCTCACGGAATTTTTTCCTGCGTACCATTCCGATCAAATCCTGATTGGTTGCGCATACGAGTTTAAATTGAGAGTGTCGCTCTTGCTGGCTTCCGAGTCGGGTGAATGTTCCTGTTTCGAGAACGTTGAGGAGTTTCACTTGAAGATCGATGGAAATCTCACCAATTTCATCCAAAAACAAAGTTCCGCCATTAACGATCTCAAAAATGCCGGGCTTAGAATCGAGTGCGCCCGTAAATGCTCCCTTATCATGCCCAAACAATTCTCTTTCAAGAATACTTGGAGATAGCGTGTTAAGACTGACTGCCACAAATCGCCCTCGGTTTCCTCTCAACTGATGAACCCATTTGGCTGCTGTCGTTTTACCTGTTCCAGTTTCTCCGAGAATTAAAAGCGGTCGATTCGATTCTGCGACTCCTTTGAGCTCATTTTTGAGCCGTCTCATAACAAGAGATTTTCCGGTGAGTTCTTGAATGTTAGAGTTTGAATTTAATATCTTAGTCGTTTCAACTTCTTGCTTCGCAACTGCGAACTCAAGAGCTTTCCGAATCTGAAGCTTCGGAAGTTCTCGGTCAGAACTTTTTTGCAGATAGTTGCAAGCGCCCAAGCTCATCGCTCGAACGACATGCGCTAATTCAGGTTTTGAAGTGACGATCAAAATTTGCAGAAAAGGCTGAAGCCCTAAGAAAACGGGAATCGAATCTACGCCATCATTGAATTCATCGGAATCAGGTATGCGAAGCTGTCGGTCTAATAGAAGAACATGAACATTTTTGGAACTTAATACCTTGGCTGCGGCCTCAACAGTATTCACCGCTATGACTTCAATCTCATGCGAAAGCTCATGGCAGATGCTCTCTAAATTCTGACGATCCGACGGCTCGTCATCTAGGATGAGGATTACTCCCTTAGATCTGGAGACGCTCTGAGTT
>DDSI01000227.1 GCA_002343335.1 Bacteriovoracaceae bacterium UBA2394 | reverse complement strand
CCGAAATAAATCGTCGCGCCAATTCCCGCACATCCCATCTGATGAGCGGCTTCCACTTGAGCAAAAATATTTTGATCAAACGTGTTCGGATAGCTCAGCAACTCATTGTGGTTGATCTTCAAAATGAACGGGATCTGATGGGCGTACTTTCGCGCTACCGCGCCGAGGACGCCATAAGTGCTCGCCACACCGTTGCAGCCCCCTTCGATCGCCAGCTTCACGATATTTTCAGGATCGAAATACTCCGGATTTGGAGCAAAACTCGCTCCCGCAGAATGTTCAATGCCCTGATCTACCGGAAGGATGGACAGATAGCCCGTTCCCTTCAAATTCCCGGTATTAAACATCCAATGCAGGCTTTTTAGGACATTCGGAGATCGATCGGACGGTATAAAAACCCGCTCCACAAAGTCCGGACCCGGCAAGTGAAGTTGGCTCGGCTTGATGCCCTTGCAACTGTATTGCAGAAGCGCATCGTCCTTGAGGATTTTTTGAATGTCTTTAAAGTCGTATGAATTTGATATAGAAGTGGTTTTTCCCATGGAATTCTCGTGATGAAAGGGATTGATCATTGCTAGTTTTCTAGCCTAATTACCTACGTAGAGGAAACAAAGAACATGAAGTCCAAATCGAGCACGGTTAAGAAATTTCGACGACAACGACGCCTAAACACGGATCTTCCCGGTTTGGGAAAACCAGGCGCCTTGGAACGTCGTCCCTTCGCTCCCGGACAACATGGAGCGAGTCGCCGAAAACCTTCTGAATATTCGCTTCGCTTGTACGAAAAACAAAAGCTGATTGCGCACTATGATTTAACTGAGCGCCAACTGCAGCGATTCGTGAAGCAATCTCGTCAGGCTGAGATCAACTGGATTTCCGAGCTTTCCCGTCGATTGGAAATGCGTCTGGATAACATCGTATTTCGCATGCAATTTGCGCCTTCGATGCGTGCCGCTCGTCAACTCGTCCGTCACGGCCATGTTTTAGTGAATGGCAAACGAGTGAACATCGGTTCGGTCGTTTTGAAGGTCGGCGACGAAGTGAAAGTGCGAGATAAAGCGAAAGAATTGCCCTCCGTTCTTCAAGCAAGCCAACGCCCTCGATTGGATCTGCCTGCGCATTTGGAAAAGCTTGATGCTCAGACCGGAAAAATTGTGGCGGCAGCGACAACGGCAGACATTCCGTTCACCTACAATGATCGGTTGATCGCTGAGTACTACGCAACTCGCGGTAGCAAGTAAGGCTTAATCAGGTATCCGACGCAGCTGGAATCACCAATCGCGTTCCTGGAAGAATCCGATCCTGCTGAATACGGCGGCGATTTCGCGATTTGATATCGCTGATGCTGGCGCCGTATCGCTCAGCGATCAGCGCTAGAGACTCCCCCCTCCTGACGACGTGGACCCTTTTGGATCCCTCCGGGACTTTTAACCGCTGCCCAGCGTTGATCCGACTTCGTCGGAGGTTGTTTTCTCTTTTGAGATCTCCAATGCGAACATTGTATTTTGTCGCAATAGAAGAAAGCGTTTCACCAGCTCGAACCACGTGAATACCCGAGGCATCTTCGACGGAAGGTCCAGCGGAAGCTACGCGACTGCCATTAACGCTGTTACGCGCGACGCTTGAACTCACTCGACGACGGCGAGGTTCGGGCTCCTGAAGAGCAGCTCTTCGCTCGACGGTTTCCAAAGCCATGGTGTTTGGAATTGGAATGAGTATGGTGGAGCCGACCTTCAACCGACGCTCGGACTTCAATCCATTGAACGCCATGATTTCCTTCGAAGGAATTGCATAGAGACGAGTCAACCTTCCAATGGAATCTCCCTTTCGTACGGTATGCACGGTGTATTGAAATCTCTCTTCAGGTCCCAGATTTCTGTAAGCCATCAAAAACTTTTCCGAATGTCCGACCGGCACTCGCAATTCGTAATTTTTTACAGCCGGCGGAGTGACCGGATGATTCAACTCCGGGTTGAGTGCCATGATTTCTTCGAGACTCGTTCCCGACTTATCGGCCAAGACCTGCAAGTTCACAGGATCTTCCAAAATAATTTTATCGTACTGAAGTGGATCTTGATATTCGATGTTCACGAATCCATATTTTTCGGGCTCTTTTGCGATCAATGCCGCCGCAATCAACTTCGGAACATAGTTTCGAGTTTCAGGCTTCAGATAGCGCCCTTTGGTCAGCGCCCAAAAATCTTCCGTCCTGTAGCGCTTGATCGCCCTCGTCACTTTTCCAGCGCCGGCATTGTAAGCGGCGGCGGCCAGTTTCCAAGATTGAAACTGATCGTATAAATCTTTCAAATGCCGAGCGGCAGCGATAGTGGCCTTTTCAGGATCTCGTCTTTCATCCAGCCAGAAGTTCACTTTGAGGCCGTAAAGTCGCCCCGTCGCTTTCATAAATTGCCAAGGACCGACAGCGCGTGCACGAGAGTAAGCTCGCACGCTAAATCCCGACTCAATCATTGCGAGATTCACCAAGTCTTCGGGCAAGTCATGATCTCTTAAAATTTTTCTAAACATGGGAACGTAGCGACCCGATCGTTCCATATAAAGCACGAACCATTTTCGGCCTCGGCCTTGAAAATATTCGATCCACTGCTCGACCTTTTCATTGCGCACAACAGGAATATCAAAGGTCACCTCACCCCGCTGTTGCGCTTCATATTCTTCCTCCACCAAAATGGGGTTGGTTTGGCCCGTCGTCCCCATTTCTTCATCGGTGATAAGTGCCGTCTGTGGATTGTAATAGCGACTCGAGGAGTTCTTTGAAGAACAAGCGGCGAGAAAAGCAAAAAGGGAGTACGCCACCATGCTCCGCAGGTGAAAGGCTCTTTTCATTTATCAATTGTACGAATGCCGCAAGCATTGGGTCAACCCCCGCGACCACTCGCGGAAAATTGGGAGAAGGCGCTTACCTGACGCAACGCTCAGATTTTCTTCCGATGGACGATTGCCCACGAGGCCGCAGCCACGGCCGCAGTCTCTACTCTTAGAATTGGCGTTGGAAGGTGCACCGTCCGCCACTTGAGGCGTCGACTCAATTCGCGCTCCCTCTCCGACCAGCCGCCTTCGGGGCCCAGAATGACATGAAAGTTATCTTCATTTGATTTCACCTCTCCAGACTCACTCGTTTCAGTCGCCTCATCGAAGAAAAAGACGCTTTCGTTTGAAGCAAATGAAAGATCTTCGAGATCCACTTCTGCAAATTGCAATTGAATGGGAGTGGGCCGCGCGCACTGCCTCATGGACTCAATGGCAAGTTTGTTCCATCGCGATTCCGAGTTGAGCGAGCTTATGCGCTTGAGAGCGGCTTGAGATCGGTCCCCGCAAAAGAAACGTAGGCTCTCAACCCCCATTTCGGAGAGTGAGGTAATCAGTCCCGGGAGCAAATTTCGATCGGGAAGAGCGAGGCTCATTCGCAGAGCCTGCAGAGGGACCTTTGACTCCCAAACCTTGGTGATCCGGACGGAAGTTCGCCCGAGCCTCTCAGCGGAGCCCACTTGACCCGATCGATTGAATACTTCGATATCGCCCATTCCACGACGAACGGAGGTGAGATAGCGAGTCTCCGATGCAGGGAGCTCCAGCTCAGCCCCCACCTCAAAATGCGAATCTACATAAAGGCGAATCATCTCGCCGATGCTTTACCAAAGGTTCGCGCGCCCGTTAATGTTTCGATGCGGTGAAAGCGGATATCCCCCTCCCATCCTTTGAGCGTCCCGACGCAGTTTACCTAGCCCCCCTTGGAGGCTTAGGCGAAATCGGCATGAATCTCATGGTCATCATTCATCGTAAGCAAGCCATTTTAATCGATTGCGGAGTGATGTTTCCCGACGCCAGCATGCCTGGAATCGATGTCATCGTCCCCAATGTCGAATTCCTCACAAAGGCCAATATTGAAATAGTGGGGATCATCCTTACACACGGACATGAAGACCATATCGGCGCAATCGCCTATGTGATCGACGATCTTAAATACCCGCCAGTTTATAGCTCGGGCTTTACCGCGGCTCTGGCGGAAGATCGCCTTCGAGAGGCTGGGAAACTTTCTCGCACAAAAGTGCATTCTGTAAAGGTTCCGGGGCAATTTGAAGTTGGACCCTTCAAGATTCGGTCCATTCAGGTCACCCATAGCATTGTCGATAGCATGGGCCTCATCATCGAAACGCCGGTGGGAGTACTTGTGCACTCTGGCGATTTTAAAATGGATACGGACCCTCTCGATGGACGTCGAATAGATGAAGACGCGCTTACCAAGGCTGGAAAAAAACAACCGCTGCTTTTGATGTCGGACTCCACCAATGTGGAGCGCCCGGGGTGGAGCAAGCCGGAAGCCGAAGTGGGCGAAAGCCTTCGAAAGATCATTTCCGAAATTCGACAAGGAAAAATTCTCATTGCTGTTTTTGCCTCCAACATTCACCGCATTCAGCACATTGCCGATGCGGCCACAAAGTCGGGACGAAAATTAGGCTTTGTGGGACGTGCCATGCAAAGCAATGTGGAAGTGGCGATTCGGCTTGGCCATTTGAAGTTGGATCGAAAGGACATAATCCTTTTATCGGATGTTAAAAAATATCGTCCGGAGGAAGTCGCACTGATTGTGACGGGCACTCAGGCCGAGCCCCGGTCCGCTCTCTATCGAATGAGCCTCAACGATCATCCTGATGTGGATATTTTGCCCGGAGATACGGTCATCATGTCGTCGCGCCACATTCCAGGGAATGAAAAAAACATCTCGCATTTGATCAATAATTTGTATCGACGTGAAGCGGAGGTGATCGATTCAGATTCGGCCCCTGTTCACGCCTCGGGACATGCCTATCAAGAAGAACTCAAAAAATTGATCGAATGGGTGCAGCCCAAATTCTTTTTGCCAGCGCATGGGGAGTATCGAATGCTGGTGAAACATTTTCGCCTCGCGAAGTCGGTCCTCCCAAACTTGAGGGGCTTGGTGGCGGAGAATGGAGATCTTCTAGAGCTCACCGCAAATTCCTTTGAAAAGATTGGCTATGTGCCCTCTGGAAAAATATTTTTAGATGAAGGTTCTACCGATATTCATGAAGAGCTTTTGCGGGATCGCCGAAAATTAGCCCATACCGGTGTAGTGGTCGTGAGCTTGGTCGTAGATAAACACACGGGCGAGATTCTCGAAGGTCCAGATTTCGATATTCGGGGCGTGAACGATGAAGTCGATCTGGACGGGCTTCGCTCCGACCTGCTCACGCGCTTTCGGGAGTTCTCGAGTGAGGCGCGAAAGGACGATGTGGAGGTCGAAGAAGAGTTTCGTCGAGTTACCCGCCGATTTTTTCGAAAAGCCAACGGCGTAAAGCCCGTGGTTATTCCTTTAATCTACGAAGTCTGATAGAGAGATTGGCGCTAAAATTCTTTAGGCCGAACAGCTATAAAAAAGATTAAAAAACGAAGTAATTACAATTACTTAATGTGTGCCTGGACAAGAGGAAAAATCAGGAATTTTTTTTTGACATATTGCGTAATCAATCTTACATAAGGATCAAAGTTTTCGAAAGTTTGGGTCCAGCGCCCTTTAGATCTCAATCCCCTCCCCTCCGATTTCTAGAAGTGCTGGGCCCAATTTTTTTTCTTCGAGCCTTCAGCAAGATCAGCAAATAAATCCCAAAAATCGGCCAAATAATTTGAGAAATAACATCGAATTCTCCAAGAGGATTCAAACTGCAGGATTTCGTATCTCCCCGAAGCGCATCCGATAAACTTTTAGTCGGGTAAGCAGTTCCTCCAACGGCGTCGGGATTGTCCGTGCTGAGGTTGCCCGCCTTATCCATCACAACCACGCGAAACCAAACCTGTTGAAGATTGAGAATAGGTGCCAACTTAAAACTTCCATGAAAATCTTCCGCCTCCACCAATTTTGGAGATTGAAATACATAGCCCGGTTGCCCAATGAATTGCGACGAAGAGGTCGTGTCTAACGATTCCAAATCGGTTCGCTCCAATGAAAAGAAAATGTAAAATCCCTTGAGATCGTTATCGCTGGGGGCTTCAAACTCTAACTGAACGGCTTGATCTCCAAACCGAGTGCGCATGTTTTTCACCGGCCCAGGCGGTGGGTCGTACTCAAAGCGAAATCCGGCTCGCGCCACCTGAGCTCCACTACCGTCCTCTACTCGGCGAGCGATTACGATGAGACTGTGCACTTTTTGTTGAGTGATGCTTAAGTCGGTTGCCGTGATAGAAAAAGAGTCGGAGCTCGAACCAGCCGAAAGGCTTCCATCGCTCCCGATCTGAATTCCGGCAGTGGGATTGAGTCCCGAAGCTTCCCCGTCATCCGAAGCATTTTCGTTAAAGTAGATGGCATAGGTGATATTGGAATCTGACGTGATCTGAAAACTCAATCCTGCGCTTCCACTCAGTGTGGGCTCCCCCGGATAAGTTAAGAACTGCAGCGAGGCGGCCTTCGACAGGAGAGTAAGCGCCGATCCTCCCGTAGAGCTGTTATTCGCCATCCAATATTTGTAATGATCTCCCGTCGAGAATACCGTGCTGTTAAAATTACTTGCAGACACATCGGAGCTTCCCTCCCCATGGGTGAAGGCATCGTTCGGAGCTGTGGATGTAAAATTATCCTGCTTCGCATATAGAAAGCGATCTGACGAATCTGTTTGAGCTCCATGAGCATTGTCCGTCGCCACGAATGCTCCGATGTAAATATCGGATCCTTCGGAGAAACTTGTGAGTGCCCGACCTCCGGATCCTAGGTTGACCTCTGAATTTGGAGCGCCAAGCGCACCTCCTAAATTAAAGACCAAAGCGACCGCATCGTCGGATGCTGCTGGATCCGAAGTTCGGTTAAACAGAGCCACGAATCGCGAGCCATCCGCCGATAGAATCTGATCGTCCAAGGAGTGGCTGCTCGTAGGGCGATAGTCCTCCAACCGAATTCTAGATTTGTCTTCAACTGAGCCGAAATGCAAACCCTCCGTCCCACTTGCGGTATTAGTCGCGGAGATAAAATGACGAGTTCCCGCACAATGAATTCTCGCTTCTGTCGTCGTGAAATTTGCGGAAGATCCCAGGACGGCACTGAACACGGCGACTTGAGTCTCTCCTGCAGCCGCGATGGAGCGTATGACAGGATCTGTCTCACTTTCTAGATACCAGCCAGTGCCATTGGAATCGATGCAGGCATCCGTGATGGTAGTCGAAGCGGTGGTTTTTTCTTTAATCGTCGAACTGGAATCCAATTTGAAGGGGTAAGTAACATCGTAGGAGTAGAGGCCTGTCGTTGTGAGAACAAGCAAACTTGTGTCGGACGCCAGCCGAACCGCAAGGGCTGTTCCACTGATCTCTTTCGCAGCAAGCCTTGCCATATCATTCGTATCGAAGACATAGAAGTTGCTGTCACCCTGAGTAAAAAATAAATAACGACCGTCGGAGCGAAGACTCATCGAGGTCATGGCTATCCCCGCCAGGGCTTGAACCGTGCCCCGATATCCAAACTTCGGCTCTTCCGCAGCCCGGACGCCCGAATCGCTGAAGGTAAGAAGAAAGTTGGCTAGAAGGAGAATTGTGACATTAAGCCCGCTTCGAAAAAAATTGGCGCTCAACACAAAGTTCGGCAATTTGAACGGCATTCGTCGCGGCTCCTTTCCTAAGATTATCGGCGACCACCCACAGATGCAATCCGTGAGGAACCGACTCGTCGCGCCGAATTCGCCCGACAAAAACTCCATCCTGCCCCGCCGTCTCAAATCCTAAAGGATATTGATTTCTTGAAGGGTCATCGAACACCAGGACCCCTGCCGCTTCCAAAACTTCTCGCGCGTCCTCAGGCGAGAGATCTTTGTCTAGTTCCACGTTGACGCTTTCCGCATGTGAAATAAATGTCGGCACGCGAACGGCTGTCGCAGTGATTTTTAAATTCGGCAAACTCAAAATCTTTCGAGATTCATTGACCACCTTCATTTCTTCTTTCGTAAAGCCATTGGGCAAAAAGGAATCAATGTGGGGAATGCAGTTAAAAGCAATCTGATGAGGAAAAACTTTTTTACGAATTTCGCCATGGGAAAAGAGATCAGAAACCTGCTGCTCAAGTTCCGTCATCGCATCGGCTCCAGCGCCGGACACTGACTGGTAGGTAGAAACCACAACCCGCTTTAAACCCGCGGCTTCTTGGATAGGTTGCAAAGCGCACACAAGTTGGATGGTCGAGCAATTGGGATTTGCGATGATTCGATGAGAAGTTGCCTGAGCTAAGGCCTCGGGATTTACCTCGGGCACCATCAGAGGAATTTCCGGATTCATTCGAAAATGGCTGGAGTTATCGATCGCTACAGCGCCTTTGCTGGCAACCAGAGGAGCAAATTTCGCCGAAAGGTCAGCACCCGTTCCGAAGAGTGCGAAATCAATTTTTTTGTTATCAAAGGAAGATTCATTCAGCTCTTCCACCAAAACTTCTTCATCGCCGAAGGACACACTTTCTCCAGCACTTCGCGTCGACGCAAACGCATAGACGCGCTCCACCGGAAAACGACGATCCGCTAAAACTTTTAGCATTTCCGTTCCAACCAGTCCCGTGGCACCCATTACTGCGACTGAATATGTTTTCTTAGCGACCATCTTCTGAGCCTTCCATTTTCTGACACGACCTGCCTTGTTTTAACTTAGTTTTTACAAGATCCTAGATAAAAGATGAAACCATCAAAATTTACCACTCTCCTAAATGTCGCGCTGGCTTTTACCACCCTTGGAATTGTTACGGAAAAGCTAGAGGCGGGGATATCCACNNCATTCAACAAGCCATCAACTCTGGCGATCCCGCCGCAGGTCGACAGTTGAAATCGGTCGTTGAAGCCGCAACCTTGCCGCTTCTCAAATCTGAGACACGTGCGAAACTCCCGGGGGCTTTCATTCCGCATTTGGAACTAGGGTATCAAGTCACAGATATTAAAGAGGAAATCGTTCGTAATTATACGAGCAATGGAAGCAGTCCGAATTACTACCACTCCATTTACGGCAAAGGTGGCGTCGGCCTTCCCTTTGGTTTTCACGTGGAAGGCGGACTCTCGCAATCGATTTACGATCACCACATTACTTCAGTCTACGCCTCAGCGGGCTATCAGCTTCTCGATCTTGCTGGAGAAATTTATTTCGATTTGATTCCGGCGCTGTCTGTGACCGGAACTTTCATGCGGACATTCAATAAGCCAGAAGTCATGGCATTCACGGCTCAGTCATGCCTAGGAATTTATCACCGACAGACGAACATGCAGATGAGCTACATTTTTCAATACACTTATGCGGTCATGTCCGCGACCGAGCCGTATATCAATAAACAGTTCATGCGACACGGAACAGCACTGCAAATTCCGTTTTATCAGGGACTTTACGTGCGAAATGAAATCTTTTTCACGACGCTCTCGGGCGCCTTCTCGTTCGGCTATCAATTTTAAAGATTCTTCACAGGAGTTTCAGCTTTTTCCCAAGCGGGAAAAGTATGAAACAGACGAAGCTCTTTGAACCGTCCATTTTCTAGAACAAATTCTTTCGGCTCTTCGATCGCCTCGTCTGAAGATTTAATTTTCGTCAGGGTGGCTACGAGATCTAAATCTCTCTGAAATATCGCAAGGATGTGCTCTTTCCAAACAACAGCATCCTTTAGATTTGGTTGATTAACCTTGGCCAACTCGCAAACCCATCTTGCGTCTTCCTTGCGCCCGCATGTTTCCGCAACGGTGAGCTCTCCTTCGTCGGAAACAAGTAAATAGCGAGAAGCGTCTGGACCTCCTACCATCATCCGCCGAGGAATAGCCGTTCCTCCTTCGCGGATAACCTCTAAGCCCTCATCCGATAAACGCAACAATCGAGATGGAGTTCCGAGATTCTCGGATTGAGTGACAATGAAAACTCCCCCCTTATCTCGTCCGACTGGCTTCAATTCCACATTTTGGACAAATGGAACTTGTTCATTTGTAATTTTGTTCAGAGGTTCGAATTTTTCTGCAGCGTTATTGAACCCAAAGATTTCACCTCTTCGAATATAGCGGACCTCGAGCGCGCTATTTTGGAAGAGATAAATGGGGTTTGGAAGAATGGTTTCGACAAGTCGTTTCTCTCCATTCCATTTTCTAAGGTCCGTGGTAGAGATCCACGTCCACTGAGTTCCGCGACGTAAAAATAAATTTCCTGCGTGCTCCAGATAAAATTCGTCGACCCTTTCAGCGATCGCAAATTTTTTGCCGTCCACCCGTCGATAAGTCAGCTGTTTTTGAGCTTCCAGATTATAGAAGGAGCCGTCGTGCATGTATTTGGGTTCTGCCACTAGCCGCTTCGCTCCGATTTTTTCTAACTTTGCTTCACAGGTCAGCTCGCCGGTATTTACATTCTTTCTAAAGAACTGGCAGGGATTTACCTCCTCGCCTTCTGGCAATTCGAGAGAGACTCGATCCTGAATTTTAAAGACGTAGGAATCGGCTGCGGCCCCCGCCAACCATTCGATATTCACGGAGGGGGCTTCTGCCGCAGTCGGAATCCATGCAGTCTCTGAGGACATCGCCTTTTTTTCGTCCGTTAAAAAGGGGCGAATGCCAAGTTCATCCACCACAAAAGTTTCTTCCATTCGCGGTCCTTCTGCATTCAGAGCTAAAATGGATTTTTGAGAATCGTCAGCGCCATTGCCAATAATGACCACACCCTCATTCGAGGTTTCCGAAATACAGGATTCCAAACTCAGCATCATTCCAACTGCCAAAACCCCACAGGCCGCAAAACTCAATTTGTTTCTAATTTGCATCGCTTGACTCCTTTACGAGGGAACCAGATTTCTGCAGTGAAAAACACTGGATCCCCAAATGGTAAACCTTCAACTCGTCATCATCGTTCGCACGAGATCCTACGTCTTGCACAAAGCTGATGATATCTTTTTCAAGCTCCTTAATTCTTTCTTTCAGCGCTGGCAGTTGAGCTTTCGGCAGAGTGAACATCATGGCGCCATATTCTCTCTCGTCTAATTCATCATCCAAGGCTCCCGCCGCTAAGTCCAACATCTGTCGATGATAAGACCGTATCAAATAACTTTTTACTTCATCGGGGAATTGAATTTGCGAAGCTTGGGACATCCAGCGGCCATCCTTTTGGAAAAGCCACTCCATCTTTTGTAAATCTTCGATCGTCTTTTGAATGAGTGCTTCACTGAGGCGCTTCCTCAATACTCTCTGAATCACCTTTGGGTCATCGGTGTTAAAATTTACAACCAATTCCTTAATGGCCAGCACGTACCAGTGGCTAAGCAAGCTGATCGCTTCTGTTAATCCGATGGGCTTGAGTGCACGAGCGCGCTTTCGACGAAGACGATCGAACTGCAATGTTTTTTCTTCAAGAGAGACGGCCTGATTGAAGCGCACGAGATTTTCGAAATAGTCGATTTCCTTCGCGCTAAGTCCCATGCCATGCCCAAACTTAATCGACATCTCACTCGAGAGATTGCGAGTTCCATCGATGACATGCTTCAAATAGGAGCTCGCAACATCCGCCTTCTTTGCAAAAGCGCGGAAGGAAAAAGCGTCTTCCGTTTTCTTTTTCCATTGGTAGAAGTCGCGACAATAGGCTCGGTAATCGAGATAACCGAAAATATCGACGCCTTCGGAAACCGTCGCGTTCATCTCTCCTAAATTACTTGTCTGCCATCTCTGCGTCGAGGAACGCTTTTAGCGCGTCCGGGCGGTTGGTAATGATGGCCTCAAAAGGAAGATCGGAATCTAAAACTCGCTTCCAGAGCCCAGGATCCTCCAATGTCCAAACCCATAACGGCGGAAGTTTGAGCGATCCGCCAAGGCCCTTCAGGTTCGCGTCAAGAATCTGCTTCGGAACATTCCAAGTGGCCGGGCGTAGTTCTTGAGTGAGTGCGGCCAGCTCATTGATCTCTTCCTTCTCCACGAGAATGCCTAAGTCTCCGAGCTTTCCCTCGGCATCCATGAGTCTCAGACAACGAAGGATAGAAGCGGAGAATGAGGAAAATAAGATTTTACCCTTCGGACGAATTTTCGTGAGCTCTCGAAGTACCGCCTCAACAAGCACGGGTTCACGATCAGATCTCTTAATTTCTAAATTGATTCGCGTCGTATGAAAATCGGTGAGCAATTGCTCGAGCGAAGGAATGGGCGCCTTATTTTTTACTTTCAGCGTTTGGATTTCTTTCCACGTCAGTTTTTCAATCGAGCCCAACCGTCCGCAGAGTCTTACAAGATCGTCATCGTGAAACACCACGACATGTCCATCCGCCGATAATCTCAAATCGCATTCGAATCCATCCGCTCCCGCCTTCATTCCCTCATCGAACGCAAGCAGAGTATTTTCCGGAAAAGCGGAGGAAAATCCTCGATGCGCTATATTGAGAAGACGTTTCTCGGTTGAACTCATTCTTCAGGACCCCAAGAGAGAAGGGTTTCCAAAACTTGATCTTCCAGTCCGCGAATGCGCTGGGGCGTACAAGACGCCGTCTTACACTCCACCACCAGCACAAAGCTCATGGGTGCCGCTTCAAATTTCGGAAATACATAACCCGCGAGGGACTTCACGGTGGAAAGGGAGCCTGTTTTTAGGCGAGCTCGTCCTTCAAATTCTTTCATTCGAGATTTGGTCGTACCATCGCGCCCCAACACAGAAAGTGTAGACGCGTACTCGGGCCAAACATTTGTGGAAGGAATCTCTTGTAAAAATCCTGCGAAGCTCGACGGTCGAATTTTTGCCTCACGAGAAAGACCGGATGCATTCCCAAGAATCAAACCCTTCGCATCGCCGGGAAAACTCTCAATACAACTCCGCAAATAACTGACTGCCTTTTCGGGCGAGGTCGATCTCTTGCCACCTCCGCTCGCCGCAGCCATCAAAACCATTTCCGCAGCGAAGTTCGTAGAAAGTTTATTGATGTCCATCATGATCTTAGAAAGCGGTTGAGAGAGATGCGTGAATAGAAGTGTGTAATTGAGCGGTGTGCTTACGACCTGATACTTCGGAGCGGTCCATGTTCCCCCAAGCTCATCCCAAATGCGAGTCACAAGCCGCGCAAAACTTCCATAAGGATCCGGAAGCGATCGGTACCACGCTCGGGGTTCCATTTCTCTCGAGATTCCCCCCGAAACGGAGAGTCCATTCTTTCCGACAGGATAATTGATTTGCACATTGGGGGCGCCCGGATGCACGGTCAAATGATTAGAGACTTTTATATCCCACACGTCTTTGGGTAAAATTTCGGCACGTGCGAAACCCGTACGACCCGAGACCCACACGGAAAAGGAATTGAAGTTGAGCGGACTACTCGTTAGCCGCGCCGTAAAGGCCCGACTTGAATCTCCTTCAAAACCATCGGCAATTTCGTAAGTATTTTTTTCAAAATACCGATTCAAAAAAATTAGACTTCCTTTGATTTCTCGAACGCCCATCACCACAAAAAGTCGTTCCAAGTTCTCCTTGAGATTTTCTATGACGAAGGTGGGATCGCCCAGCCCCTCAATGACGAGATCGCCCTGTAAAACCCCACCGGGCGTAATGGATCCGGTCGCTCCAAACTTTGTTTGAAATTGGTATTGAGGGCCAAGCTCTTTCAGCGAGCAAGCCATTGAGATCATTTTGGCAATACTTGCAGGCGTGTAGAATTCATGGCCATTGTGTTGAAAAATTTCTCGCTTCTTTGAATCGACGAGAGAAAATCCCGCCTCTGATCCCCAAGGTTTTAGGGCTTTCTTAAGGTTTTCAATTTTCGAAGGCACCACCGCAATGACTGAGCTTAATAAAATGGTAAAAATCACACACTGAATTTACTCAGCTTCGGAAGCCGATAGAAGTGAATTAATTATCCACGGTGTACACCGGCGACGGTGCGCATTACATCGGAAATTTCGCCAAGCGTCGCTCGTGCTTCCAAAGCCAAAAGAATTTTCTCACAAACGTCCGAAGAGCCAGCCTCAGAGAGTTGTTTCACGGATTTTTCCAAACCCTGAAGCGACGACTCCACGGGCTTAGATTTTCGCTTTGCTTTGAATTTTTTCAAACGCGAAAGCTGGTCCTTCACCACCTTCGGATTCAGACGATGCAAATTCTTCGGCGGGTTTTCATTCATTTCGTAGCAATTCACGCCAACAACTTTTTGATCGCCATCGTCGATCGATTTTTGTGCTTCAAATGCAGCATGTTGAATTTCTTTTTGCACGTAACCCGATTCAATGGCTTTCAACATTCCGCCCATGGCATCCACGCGTCCCAAAATGGCGCGGGTTTTCATTTCCAATTCCTCGCAGAGATTTTCTAAGTAATCGGAGCCCGCCAAAGGATCGGCGACGAATCGAATCCCGGTTTCTTCCGCCAGAATTTGCTGCGTGCGAAGAGCGAGAAGCGCACTCTCCTCCGTGGGCAGAGCTAAAGCTTCGTCATAGGAATTCGTATGCAAGCTCTGCGCTCCACCCAGAACTGCCGCGAGCGCCTGATACGCGACTCGTATGGAATTGTTGATAGGTTGTTGAGCGGTCAAGGTGCTGCCCGCGGTCTGAGCATGAAAGCGTAGAGCGAGAATGGCGGGAGGGGCATCGAATCGACGGCGCATTTCTTCCGCATAAATTTTTCGCGCGACTCTAAATTTGGCAACTTCTTCAAACAAATTATTGTGCACGTTGAAAAAGAAACTGAGTCGAGGCACAAAATCTTCGATTTTCAGGCCCGCAGTCTTTGCTGCTTCCACATAGGCAAAAGCATTGCCGAGCGTGAAGGCGATTTCCTGGGCGGCGGTCGAACCAGCCTCGCGAATGTGATAGCCAGAAATACTAATGGGATTCCATTTCGGCGCAATCGCATTGGAAAATCGAAATGTATCGGCCACCAACTTCAAGGAAAATGCCGGCGGATAGATGTAAGTTCCGCGAGCGACATATTCCTTTAAAATATCGTTTTGAATCGTTCCTCGAAGTTCCGTTGGCGCAATCTTTCGACTCTTTGCGACATGAATATAAAGACAGAGCAAAATTGCCGCCGTGGAATTGATGGTCATTGATGTGGAGATTTCATTCAACGGCAGTTTATGAAGCAGCAGCTGCATGTCTTCAGCGTGCGAAATCGCAACGCCTACCCGTCCCACTTCCCCCGAGGCCATTTTAGCGTCGGAATCAAAGCCCATCTGCGTGGGTAGGTCGAAAGCGCAGGAAATCCCCGTCTGACCGTTCTTCAAGAGGTAGTGAAAGCGCCCATTGGTTTCTTTGGCGCTGCCAAAACCAGAATACTGGCGCATCGTCCAAAGTTTTTGGCGATACATTGTACGATAGGGACCGCGCGTGAACGGAAATTCGCCGGGAAGCGGTGACGCACCGTAAACAGATTTCAATTCGATCTGAGATGAGGTCCGAGGAAGTTCAGCTTGGTCGCCCTCTTTCTTCATATTACACTCTGTGTGTATGCGTAAGTTACGGGAATTCCCAGTATTTAAATACATTTTGGCTTTAGCATTTGGACTTGTTGGAGCGTCGCTTCACGCGCAGGACGCCCTAAAGGAGCAACTGAAGAACTTCGACCGCGAAGACATTCATAGCATCCACAAAAAACTCTACACCAAACAGGGTCGTCATGAAGTGACCGTAGCCGCCGGCGGGATCATGAATCACGACGGTTACTTCCTCGGCGTGGCCCAGTATCAGTACCACTTTTTCGAAAGCTTTGGCGTGGAAGCAGTCAACGGCGGCTTCGGCTTTCAAACAAAAGACAATAATAAGCTCATGTTCTACCAAGGCGGCGTCACCTTTTCCCCGCTTTACGGGAAACTAAGTCTCTTTACCTATGCCGTTTGGAATTACGACATCTACGTGGTGGGTGGCGCAGGTTTTGTGCGTTACTCCGGCCTACGGAGCGGTACGACGGGTATGGGAAATATTGGACTCGGTTATCGATTTTTCATCAATGACTGGCTCTCCACAAAAATTGAATTTCGCGACTATATCTACAAGTTGGATATCCGCAGCACAACGGGAACCACTTCACGCATTTGGAACAACTACGCTCTGACTGCCGGAGTGTCGTTTATGTTTCCGATGCGACCGAAGTACTAGTGAGTCGCAAAAACGGAGGGGATACGCATGAGAATGATTGGATGGGCAATAGCATGCCTCGTGAGCACGAACCTTTGGGCTGCCGGTGGAGATTCCATTCGGGGTAACGCCCCTTACACCGCTCTGATCTTGGATGCGCGCGCAGGCAACGAAAGTGAACTTCTCTCGGCGTATCGCGATCGAAAAATCGATTTCTTTTTAGACATTGAAGCACCTTCCGCTCCCGCCACGCGCTCGCTCTACGCACTTCGCGAGACAGGACGCCTCATTGAAGCCGGAGATTTCGCCGCGGCTGAGCAGCGACTCCGATCCATCGATAAAAATCGATTCAAGAACGAGGTGATTTATCTTCAAGGCGTTTTGGATGCCGCGCTCAAACGATACGAGTCCAGCTTGGAAAGTTTTCGAGAGCTAATCGACAATCGCTCGGAGCTCTCCAACCACATGACCAACCTCGCCTTCATGGGTGCCGCTCGCGTGTTCCACGAAGTAGGCGATTACAAGCAAGCGATTTACCACTACACGATGGTTCGCCAACTTGAGCCTGAATTTTTTGAAGCGGTGTTTGAAAAGGCTTGGTCTTTTTATCAAGACGGCGACATGAACGGCGCTCTTGGAGTAACGCTGAGTTTTCTCTCTCCCTACTTCGATCAAAGTTTTTTCCCAGAAGCTTTTGTCGTGCGAGCAGCGGCATTTTATCAAATGTGCTATTTCGATCGTGCCAATCTCACGGTTCAGCAATTCAAAAAAGATTATCAGCCCATCTTGAATCAAATACGCGATCTTCGAAGTCGAGATCCTCGCACTTGGCTCTTTGACGACGCTGCTCTTAACAAAGTCAATCCGCGCATCGTGGGTGGACTCATGGCCAACGAAAATTTCCGCTCCTTGCTTCGCGCTTATTTTGGTTTGAAATCCGAAATGCGTGGTTCTCGCTCAGCGAATCTGAATCTCACCACCCAAGCCGTGAACACCGTGCAATATCAGCTTGCACAGCAGACTCAGCGCATGCTCGGAAGAATGGATGAGCTTCTCACCAAAACATTGGCTCAAATGGACGTCATTTCCATTGAAATTTTGCAGCGCCAAGCAAACATTTTGATGGGACGAAACGATTCCGAGATCCCCGTTCGAACGATCGATCTCGGCGATGTGGACTTTGACGGCCTTGTACAATTCTGGCCATTTCGCGGGGAATTCTGGGTCGACGAATTAGGATCGTACTACTACGGCTTCAAGTCCAATTGTGAGGGATAATCCCTGACCTAGGGCCGTTTCGCACCGCAAAGGCGCATAACCGCTAGTATTTGGCGCGATCTTCGCATTGACAGCCTTTCCAGCCTTCAGAAAAAATCACCCTCATGGCCGGACACTTGAGGTTCGACCATTTTGGAACGAAAGACCGAATAGATAAATGAGAAGTAAGGATAGAAAGTATCCTCTATGTACGAACCAACTAAGGAGACAACAATGAAAATCGCATTAGCGCTCGTCGCCGTTTTAGGTGCAAGCTCTGCTTCGGCAGCGACCTATTATGTCGGTGAAAACCTTCAAACACAAAATATGATTAACCTCGGATACTCGGGCACGCCTGTCAAAGAACAAGGCGCTCGATCTGGAAGCTTCGTCAATGCTCTCGAATTGAAAGCAGCTTACAATCCGATTGAAGAAGCCCACCTCCGTGGCGGACTTCCCTTTTATTTTGCAACCAAAGATTTAACCGGAACTTCCCGAAGCGCGCTTGGAAATATCAGCCTAGGTGGCGGATATGCCTGGACGGCCATGTCAGATGACAAAGCATGGACCTACGGTCTTGCCTTTACGGGTGATGTGTTCTTCCCAACTTCTCGTAAGTTGGAAGGTGGCGCGATGGCGACCATCAACCCCACCACGGACTTCTTCAAATATTCTCCGAAGACCACCTCTGCCACTCCGACGATTGGCGGCTGGCTTTCGAGCGACATGATCACTGCGAAGTTGAATGTTGGATATGGTTATAGCTACGTTCAAGGAACGGGCGTGACGGATCACAACCGAAACACCTTCACGACTCAAACCGCTTTGACCTGGCATGCTCTTCCGAACCTTCAAGGAAACTTGGAATACAATGGAATCATCTTTGATAATGAAACCAAAACCGGATTGGGCATTCTCGGCAGCACCGCCACTAAAAAATGGCGACATGCGGTAGTTCCCTCCATCTCTGGGAACTATGACAATGTCCAAGCGGCGCTCTATGCCTCCGTTCCTCTCGATAAATCGACTCGAGATATTACGAACGTGGCATTCGGCTTGAACGCTGGATACTTGTTCTAAATTTACTGTTCGACATTTCGAATAGTGCAAAGGGCCCTCATCGGGCCCTTTGTCTTTCTAACGGCGCTTGATTCTCAGAAATAAATTTAATGAACTCATCCCAGTACAGTTTCGCGCTTTCGCCACTACTCATATTATTATGACCGGCGAGTGGAAGCTCCACAACCGTGGGTGAATTGGTGAGCGCGCGTATGAAATTGGTGGAGCGAATGCGCGGGATAGTGTTGTCTGTCTCTGCCAGATAGATGAGCGTTTTACTTTGCACTTTGGGCGCCCAATCTTTTGCGCTGAAGGAACTGCGCGTGAGTAATCGCACGGGGATGATGGGATAGCGATCTTGGCCGATGTCCGCGACAGAATCGTACGGAGCCTCCAAGATAAGACGGTCCACTTTTCGATTTGCAGCGAGATAAACAGCGGGGCCCGAGCCCAAAGATTTTCCAAAGACGAATGAAGTTCCCTTCACCTTGCCGCGGACTTCATCAAACAGCGCGGTGACTTCTTCCAAAATAATTTTTTCTGCCGGCGTGCGAGTGTCACCGGCATAGCCTGGATATTCGTAGGCGATGAAATCGAGGGGC
Source organism: Bacteriovoracaceae bacterium UBA2394 (assembly GCA_002343335.1). Lineage (GTDB taxonomy): Bacteria > Bdellovibrionota > UBA2394 > UBA2394 > UBA2394 > UBA2394. The sequence continues at coordinate 688 of DDSI01000227.1, read as the reverse complement.
TGATTCAAGATGCGCGAAAATAACCAGTGTGAGTCGCACGCGATGGACCCATTGCCGTGAATGAAAAACAGAAAACCCTTGGGGTGGGGATTCGGACGGTGAAAGAAGCGAATGCCGTTCATCTGCTTCGCTTCAAAGCCTAGCGCTTTCATCCCTTCACATTGTTCAAACTCGCCGGGCTTATGAACGGATGGAAAGATCAGTTTTGTCTGGTTGAAATAAAGATAGCCGCACGCCAGAAGAAACGAGAGCACCAACCCAATCAAAACAGCCCGCACAATTCGAAACGCCATCCACAAAGTTTATCGACCCGCAGGTCAATGCGCGAGCGAAGCCGCGCCAATAGACAAAAAAAGGCGCCCTCAAATGAGGGCGCCTTTGTAATGTACTAAGGAGATACAAAAATCTGACGAATCAATGCTTCGCTTCGCAGACCTTTTTCTCAGCGTTCCAATGTCCGCCGGCCTTTTTGCACTCTTCTTCGGTCTTGGCCTTGTCATGGCTGTCCGCAAAAGCGGCCGTGATGCTCATGAATCCAAGGAACGAAGCCAACAATACTGTGGAAAAAAGTTTCATAATTACTCCTCATTTAAGAGATATCGATTTGCAGCGGAGGCACTCGCCTCAGATCTGCATGCGCCTAGGACCAACCTCAAGCTCGCCCACTCGCACGGAGCTAGTCTGTGAG
>DDSI01000196.1 GCA_002343335.1 Bacteriovoracaceae bacterium UBA2394 | reverse complement strand
ATCCCACCCAAAATGAAAGCGAAAGAGTGCAGCGCTTTTTATGGTTGGATCGTTGGGTGCGTGTCTTGTCCGATAAGCAGCGCCTAACGCCAGAACTCGGTCAGGAATTTTGGACTGATCTCACTTCTTTTGTGCGCGATGAGCCCCCCGTTTCAAACGACGCTCTCAGCCGGATCCTTTCTCAAGCACAGTCGAAATTAGGAAGAAACGTCGCATACTCTCAATATTATCAGAATGAATTGAGACAACAGTCGATCGATAGCGCATTGAAGTCGCTGGAATCCATTGAGCCTGACGAAGTTTCCGATCTCTACTCGAAAGCTCAAGAAATTCTCCAACTAAATCGCAATCGCCCCACATCGGTCTCACGAAAAGTGGGCGTCCTCCTCCCATTGAGTGGCAACTTGAAAGCCTTTGGGGATGATGCACTTCAATCCATCCAAATCGTAAGTCAAATGGCTGGAACCGAGGGCGTGGAATTTGTCATCGAAGACACGGGAAGTACTCCCGAGTCACTCATTGCAGCTTTTGAGAAATTAGCGCTCAAATCGCAAGTGACCGCCATCATCGGTCCACTGACTGCTAAGGAAACCGAGCTCGTCTTTGAACGTGGGCAAGTTCTCTCCATACCTGTTATCTCGTTGGCTCAAAAAGAAGGATTGGAAGGTTATGGAAGCTATGCCTTTCGCTCCACGCTGACGATCGAAGATCAAGTGCGCCGATTGGCGGATTTTATCTCGAGCGATTTACGCGCGAAGAAGGTCGCCGCGCTGGTCCCCGACTCAACCTATGGTTGGGATGTCATCGATCGCGCGAAAGCAGCCTTTGAAGATAAGGGTCTTTCACTCACGGCCCTCCAAGTCTATCCTTCTAACTCCACGGATTTCAAAGAGCCTCTTCGTCGCATTACTCGCCTAGATGCTCCGCGCTTGAGAAAAGATGAAATTTGCCCGAAGAAAGGCGAACCCACGCCCGGCTGCGTAAAGAGAGCTCAAGATCTCTTACCGATTATCGATTTTGAAGTGCTTTTTGTTCCAGATTCGGCCGATACAGTAGGGCTGCTCCTGCCTACCCTTCCCTATATTCGGCTCTATGGAATTCAAGTCGTCGGACTTTCCGGATACAACTCGAGAAGGCTCATTGAAAGAGGCGGGGAATCTTCCGAAGGCGTCATCTTTACGGATGGGTATCTCCCAAGTTCTAAAAATTTTCAGACCGAATACTTTCGCGAGCAATATTTGAAGTATGCCAAAAAGGAACCTAGTCGGCTGGCTGCTGAAGCTTTTGATTTAGCGCTCGTTGTGGCGGACATCATGAAGAAGTCGATGGGCGATTTAAGTCGCGATACTTTTATTTCCCACCTGCGCTCGGTAAGAGATTTTCCCGGCGTCACTGGAAATTTATATTTCGAAAACCAGACGATCAAAAAGCAACCCAAGCTGATCATCGTTCGAGATTCAGAGTTTAAGGAACTAGAATTGAGCGCTCAGCGCTAAAAACACAAAATGAATGAGGGGAAAATTATGATTATCAATCGATGGACGCATGCCGCGGCTTTCGTGGCGAGCACTTTCATTGCGGGAATGCCAGCCATTCAAGCACAAAGCGAATCTCTCCAATTAGAGGAAACGGAACCGGCCGTCGATGAGACCGCTCCTAAATCGCCGGCGACCGCTTCCGAGCCAAAGCATGAAAGTCCTGTGAAGAGGCATCTAAAAAAAGAAAAGGCTTTAATTCAAAAAGAAAAGGCCCGGCACGAACGATTTAAGCGCGCTAAGATGAAAGCGAAGATGAAAAAACATCGTCAACAAATGAAAGCGAAAGCGAAGCAGCGAGAAAAACTGCAGAATCAAAATGCGGAAGCCACGGGAAATTCGGCGGATCAAACGACTCCCCAAGTTCCAACTCTTCCGAATCAATAAAATCGAATTCCAAAGGTTGCAAAAGAGGAGTGATTGTCACTCCTCTTTTATTTTTTCACCCATTCAGAAAAATCGGTCGGTGATTTGGCGGAACCATAATCCACATCCATCTGCGCAAGTTGCAGTTGAGATGCCAAGTCCACATTCACCGCATGCCATCGCGTATAAGAATCGAGCACCCAAACACCGCTCTCCCGCGTGCCGTTGCCGGAGGCTTTCACGCCACCAAAGGGAAGGTGCGCCTCGGCGCCCGTCGTTGAATTATTGATGGAACTCATCCCAGCTTGGATTCCCTCTTTAAATTTCAACATGATATGCGGATCTTCTGTGAAGATGGCGGAGGACAATCCATAAGCGTGAGCATTCGCGTACTCGAGCGCCTGGTCAAAACTGGAGGCCTTCACCAAATTCACGGTTGGACCAAAAACCTCTTCTTGGAACAGGCGATTTTTCGGAGTCACATTCTCCCAAAGCGTGGGCGTAACAAAATAACCGGCCTCCGGATTTTTTCCCAAAAAGTTTCCATAGGGTGTGAACTTTGTAATTCTGCCCGTTCCCATTAATAATTTTCCGCCATCCTTTTTGCCCCACTCCAAATGCGCAATAAAATTCTTTAAATAGCGTTCTGCAATGAGGGGCCCATAAAAAGTCTCGGGAACAAGTAGGGGATTTCCAATTCGAATGTTTTTTGCAGCCGCAATGAATCGAGATTTGAATTCTTCATACACCTCCTTGTGAATGATGATATTTCCCGTCGAGGTGCATCGCTGTCCGGCCGTTCCGTAGCAAGACACAATCGCCGCCGGCACGGCCTTCTCTAAATTGGCATCTTTATGAATGATGAGGGGATTCTTTCCTCCAAGCTCCAACGAAGGAACTTGAATCGCTCGCCCGCATACCTCCCCAATTTTTCTTCCCACCGCCGTACTTCCGGTGAAGGAGACTTTTTGGATGCGATTCTTATCCACGTACGTGAGCAATTTTTCGCCCACCGCCCGATCCCCGAAGAGGAGGTTTACAACACCGTCGGGAAATCCCGCCTCCCGGAAGCAAAGCGCAAAGCTCATCGCTGTGGCGGGCGCATCCTCAGAGGGTTTCCAGATGACGGAGTTTCCTGCCAAGAGCGCTGGAATCATCTTCCACGATGGTACTGCGAATGGAAAATTGCTCGCTGTGATCATCAGACAGACGCCGAGGGGGCGTCGGTAGGTAAACAATTCCTTATTAGGCAATTCAGAAGGAACAGTTTGTCCATACAACCGACGGCCTTCCGACTGAAAAAACTCTGCTGTATCGATCGCCTCTTGAACTTCACCACGCGCTTCCTTCAGTGTCTTTCCGATTTCACGCGTGATAATCCTCGCCAGCGATTCCTTTTCCCGCTCAATAATCTTGGCAAGTCGTCCAATGACGGTACCTCGTACCGGCGCGGGAACCGCTTTCCAATTTTTGAAACCCTTCTCAGCAGCTGCTACTGCAGCCTCAATGTCTTTACCCCCAGCATTCGGAAATCGTCCCACAAGATCCGACAGGTCCGCAGGATTTACAGACGCAACATGATTTGCACCTCGTAGAAATTTTCCATTGATCCAATGATGGCCAATGACTTCAGGTCCATAGAGTGAATTGCCCGCCTTCAAGAATGTGGGCACTCCTTTATTTGAGCCCTTCTTGTCACTACTTTTGACCATTTTCTTTTTCACGTGAGCCTTCTTAGAAGCGGTTTTTCGATTAACCATGGCCATGAACTTTCTTCCTTTCCTCAACACTTAACTCGGCGGCACAGGCCTTCAAGATCTGGAGACCTTCCTGCGCTTCATCTTCTTTCAAATCTAAAACTGGCCTGAGGCGAATGCTGCGATCGCCACAGCGCAGAACGATCAGCCCCTTCTTCCACGCCAATGAAACCATCTCGTCTCGCAGCTCCTTTGTCGGCAAGTCAAAAGCGAGCCACAATCCCAACCCACGCACATTCGACATCAACGAAGCAAACTCCTTGGCAAAGCTTTCCAGCTCGCCTTTCACGGTAGCCCCCATACTTGTGACGTGATCCAAGAGCTTTTCTTCCACAATGACGTCCAAAAACTGCGTGGTTCGAATCATGTCAACTAAGTTTCCACCAAAGGTGGAATTGATGCGGCTAGATTTTCGAAACACATTATTCACTTCATCCAATCGTTTCATGCGTGCTGCGCATCCACAGACTTGAGTCTTTTTTCCGAAAGCAATCATGTCCGGCATGACGCCAAAATGTTCAAAGGCCCAGAATCTTCCGGTTAGACCCATCCCCGTCTGCACCTCATCGAAAATTAACATCGCATCATGTTTGTCAGCGAGCTCGCGAAGCTTCTGGAAAAATTCCTTCCGAAAAAGATTGTCGCCCCCCTCTCCCTGAATCGTCTCAATAATGATGGCGCAGATTTCATCCTTTCGAGTTTCAAATGCCTTTTCAGCTTCGGCGATGGATTGTTTTTCCAACTCTACCGTCTTTTGGATGGACTCGGCCGTTTCCGGAAAAGTGCGCTTCGGATTCGTGATTCTCGGCCAATCAAACTTTGGGAAATACTGAACCTTATCGAGCAGTGTGTTGGTAAGACTGAGCGTATAGCCAGTGCGGCCATGAAATGCCTCTTTAAAATGAAGAACTTGTGTGCCCTTCTCGCCCTTTCCAGCCGCGATATTTTTTTGAACTTTCCAGTCTTGAGCGGCCTTTATCGCATTTTCAACTCCAAGAGCCCCGCCATCGATAAAGAATAGTCGGTCAAACATGGGGGCAGCTGTTTGATGAAACGTGGCAATGAACTCAGCGTAGGCCTCGGTGTAAATGTCTGAGTTCGAAATTTTTACCCGGGCATGATCGAGAAGCTTCTTCTCAAAATCCTTATTGAACAATTTGGGATGGTTCATCCCCAGTGGGTTACTCGCAAAGAAAGAGAAGAAATCGATGAAGGTGCGATTGTTTTTGGAGTCGTATAGCCGCG
>DDSI01000015.1 GCA_002343335.1 Bacteriovoracaceae bacterium UBA2394 | reverse complement strand
GCTTACCACATGATGGGACTGAAACCACTCGCGCTCAAAATCATCGAAGAGTAGCAATCGACCGAGCGCATCGCGAATGCCCCGCGTTTGAAATTCGTCACTGCTTCGCAAATAGGAATCGTAGGACTTCTCGATTCCCTCAAGACCCACACCATCAACTCCCGAGATCCCCACCACTTCTTGGCCCAGCTGCCCATGGGGATACACGCGCTTCGTTTCCTTTCGAGAGTACACGCCCACAATCCCCAGGCCCTCGATGCGCTCAGACGTGGACTCATCCACTTCGCGCTTCAGCCAAACAAAAAAACGATCTTGGCGAAGAAGCGAGCGCAGTTTGGCAGATGAAACTTGCAGAAGCGGCGCCAATTGATTTGCCACGCGCGAAGGGTCTTTAATTTGCTTGGGATTCGCAAAGTAGGATCGAACGACCACACTCAATGCCAAATCTTTTCCAGTGCGATCCACGATCGCCCCTCGGCTTACGAGTTTTTCTCCCGCCTCGGCTTGATGGCTTAACTTCGCCTTTGTGTTCGCGAGCGAACGTAAGCGCGTGTCCGGCTTTAGTTGAAATTGGACGACTCTTGCAACGACGCCTGTAAATCCTATCGCTAACAACCCAAATAAAAGTGTGGCTCGAATTCTAGAATGACTCATGGAATTGCTATCACCTGCTCAGGCTCGGGTTCACGGAAACCATCGGATTTCCATTTGGCGGGCGAGAGCTTTTCGCTCAAGGCCGCCTTCAGCTTCACTTGCTCTTCATGCAAGCGTCGCTCTTCATTTTTGATGCTTTCAAAATCGTAGGCGAGTTCGGTCATCTTCAAGCGAATGACGATCATGCCTGCGGAGAAAAGAACAAAACCGCCAAGGGCCATCGCCCCCAAAGTCTTCCATGTCGTTGACACTACCATCGCGGTCGTCCCCCTCGATGCGACCTTCAAAGCTTTTCAAACACTCGCAGCTTTGCCGATCGCGCTCGCGCATTTTGTTCGATCTCTCCATCGGTAGGCCCCACGGGCTTTTTATGAAGAGGCTTCAAACTCTCCCTCAGGCCCCATTTTACTGCACGATCCTCTAAACTATGAAACGTTATAATTCCTACCCGGCCGTGAAGATTCAAAAGTGTTGGCAGCTGTTCGATAAGTGTTTCTAGCGATCCAAGCTCGTCATTCACCCAAATTCTTAGCGCTTGAAAGATTTTAGTGAGCGGATGACGACCCTGTCGATCCTTGGAATCCAGCTCAAAACCAAAGGAGCGGACGAATGCGCCGGTTGTCTTAATTTCAGACCGACCGCGAATCTCCATCCATTTTCTTGCAAATTTTCGGGCGCGAGATTCTTCCCCATAATGAAAAAATACGTCAGCTAACTCCTCTTCGCTGCACTGCGCTAAGCGTTGCCAAGCAGGCGCGACCGTATCACTTGCGTTCATGCGCATATCGAGCGGGCCTTCTTTCTGAAAACTAAACCCTCGCTCGGCTTGATCGAGCTGAAACGACGAAACGCCGAGATCCACTAAAATGCGATCGAAAGTCCCATGCTCAGACGCTCGAATTTCAGAAAAATTGGCATGAGTCCAAGAAATCTTCGTGGTCCAAGGTGCCAGTCGAACTTTGCAGCGTTCAATGGCATCGAGATCTTGATCGACGGCTAAGATAGAAGCGGGTTCCGAAGAATTTTTTAAGAGCGCTTCAAGATGACCGCCTCCGCCCACCGTAAAATCAGCGACTCGAGCAGAGATGTCTGCCCACGAAAGATCGCGAACAACTTCCTTCAGCAAAACGCTGATATGCCCAGCTTTAGAAGTCAGAGGAAATCAATCCTCGTCATCGACGACGCGAATTTTATACTTCGCAATGGACTCGTAGGTGTAAGATTTTTCCGATTGGCGCATTTCCGATTTCATTTTCGGACGACCACAATCGGCCACGAGCAAATTTTTTCCATTCATCGTGCGGAGTTCATTCTTCCAAGAAGTGCAGCGAGCATCCCATTCGCGCTTTGCCGCTTGGGGCGTGGCCATTTCATCGCCCACAATTTCGGAATCGCCACTTTCCACTTTCGCCTTCCGACCCCGTTTCAAAATTCCTCGATCGCCCTTTTCAATGACGATGACACCCTCTTTGGCGTGAGACTTGGTTTGAGTTTTAATGGAAGTCTCATCGTCATCCTGGGCAAAAACTGCGACCGAAATAAAAAGAAGCGGGAGTAAAAAGTAGATCGTTTTCATTCCCAAAAGCCTAGCAAAGACAAAACGCCCCGGGAAAGGGGCGTTTTTGAAAGTCTGTTTCAGTGAAATCGATTACAGAATCGCGAGTTTTTTGATCGCGGCGAGGATGCGATTGCGATCTTCGGCCTTCAAACCGAGGAATTTGATCCCCATTCCCGACTCGTGCCCCTCTTCTTCCATGGTGACCCAGACGACTTGACCGCGGGTGCGAATCAAGTGTTCATCCGGCAGTGCAAATTGAATGGTGACTTCGGTGCCGGGATTGAGCGGATCTTCGGTCTGAATGAAAATGC
>DDSI01000022.1 GCA_002343335.1 Bacteriovoracaceae bacterium UBA2394 | reverse complement strand
GTATCTCGCTTGAAAAGAACATGGGCTTTCAATCCTTGGTCCACATGATGGACAAGTTCGATGTGACGAGGATCGTATAAGTTGTCGATGCGAAGTCGATGTTGAACCGCTTCCACTCCCTCGTCCGTGAGGTGAACGGTGCGCGCTTTTTCATCCACCTGGAAGTGCACATCGCGCTTCAAGAAAGGAAGAATCCCATTGACGAGCTTGTATTTATCGGTGGTCTCGTTGGTCGGACCCGAAATGATGAGAGGCGTGCGAGCTTCATCGATCAAAATACTATCAACTTCATCCACGATGGCATAATGCAACTCGCGCTGCACCATGGCCTCGGGAGTTACTTTCATGTTGTCGCGCAAATAGTCGAATCCGAATTCATTATTCGTGCCGTAAGTAATGTCAGAGCGATACGCCGTCTTTCGTTGCTCATCCGTCAGACCGTGCACAATGACGCCCACGGTAAGACCCAATCCTTCGAAAAGCGGGCTCATCCATTTCGCATCCCGCTGAGCGAGATAGTCATTCACTGTGACCAGATGGGCGCCCTTTCCTAGAAGCGCATTCAAATAAAGAGGGAGCGTGGCGACGAGCGTTTTTCCTTCTCCCGTTCGCATTTCGGAAATTCGACCGCGATGCAACACCATTCCACCAATGAGCTGCACATCGTAGTGGCGCATCTTCAAATAGCGGCGCCCTGATTCTCGCGCAGCCGCGAAAGCCTCAGGAAGGATTTGATCTAAGGCCTCCCCCTTTTGAAGCCGCTCTCGAAACTCCGTCGTCTTTTGACGAAGCCCTTCATCGCTCAATGCTTGAAACTCGGGCTCAAGAAAATTGATCTTTTGTACGGAGGGTTGGAGTTGTTTGAGGAACCTATCATTGCTGGTCCCAAAGACTTTTTTGACCAATGCGATCATCTTAAGAACGTGCCATGTTAAAGGCTTCGATCCAAGACGTATTTACGAGGATCCACAGGCACCCCGTGGACGATAACCTCGTAATGAAGGTGGGTCGCAGTAGAACGTCCGCTATTGCCCACATAGGCGATGACATCGCCTCGCTTAATTTTTTCTCCGACTCGAACGTTCAGAGACTTCGCATGGGCATAAAGCGTTGAAACGCCATAACCGTGAAACAACATGACCGCATTGCCATAACTTCCGTAAGACCCAGAGAATGTGACAACACCGTCGGCAGGTGCCACAATAGGTGCGCCCATGCGCGCCGCAATATCAAGACCGCGATGGAGCGCATTCTTACCCGTGAAGGGATCGATCCGATACCCAAAGTGCGAAGTCGGCCACCCGCCCACGGGCATGATGGTAGGTCGCGCTGCAATTTCAGCTTCGCGGCCTTTCAACACTTCGAACAGCTCTTCTAAGCTTTGCTCCTGCAGCGCACTCGCTTGAAACAAACGACCCATCCAAGAATAAAGTTTTTGCACCAGAAAGGTCTGTCTACGATCGAGCACCTCATGAGAAGCGGGATCAACTTCCAACTGAGATGCGTCGACTCGAAAATCCCCGAAATCAAAGCTTACGTCTTCCTCGGCGCCCTCAGATTCTCCGCCGCCTTGGCCAACGGGGCCTTTCAATTTTGCAAACTCTTTATCAACCTCCGTGAGCGCTCTCAACTTTTGGTCGAAACGCCCCATCCGATCCACGGCAACCTGAAGGCTGTCTAAATTGTACTGAAGATTATTAAGCTCTTTTCGAAGCGCGACATTTTCCATTCGAATCATGGATCGCTCGGGCCATCGGACCAGGTAATCCACGGTGAGCACAAATGATAAAACGATAAATACCGCGAGGCCTGTAACTCCCAGCTTTGCATACCAAATCGTGCGAGGAGAGACGCGAACCTTGCGAACCTCAGCGTGGCCCTTCCCCATGACCATGAGCGTGAGTTCATCTTTTGGCATACGAAACCAATCGGCCCAGTACTCTCGACTGAGAATAATCCGCGCTCGTCTCATGGCGGATTTAATCCTGGCCCAGCGACTTTGGTTTCTATTGGGAAAATTAACGGATTGCATGCGGACTCCCTGTAACTATCGAAGTTCCATCCTTAGAACAACGCTTTTCTCTGAGACGAGGGCAAGATCCCGAGCATTTCACGATACTTTGCGACGGTGCGTCGGGCGATCGTAATACCTTGCTTTTTCAGCTCATCGACAATGCCCTGATCACTCACCGGATTCCGGTCGTCTTCTACTTTAATAATTTGTCGAATTTTCTCTTTTACACTTTCAGCCGCAATGTCATCTCCGTTTGTCTTTTGAATTGCGCTCGAAAAGAAATACTTAAGTTCAAAAATTCCCTGAGGAGTGTGCACATATTTATTAGAAGTGACCCGCGAAATGGTAGACTCATGCATTCCAATGTCGGCAGCAATGTCTTTCAAAACCATAGGCCTCAAATTGGCCACGCCATTTTCCAAAAAATCTCGCTGATTCTTCACGATACTTTCCGTGACTTTATAAATGGTGCGTTGACGTTGATGAATGGAACGGATCAACCAAAGCGCTGCGCGCAATTTGTTTTGAATATACTCTTTCGGATTCTCCGTCTTCTTTTGACTGACAGTCTCAACCGGCGCCGCAATCCCGTCGGTTCCGGTGGCTTGTGCTCCTAGGCCATCCACCAGGGTGCTCAGTTCTGCTTCTACACTCTTTCCTTTCACCGCCGCTTCCACGAGCTTCTTCGCTTCGGGCATCTGCTGCAAGATCTGACGATAAAGGTTACTAATTTTTAATTTTGGCAATCCATCTTCGTTAAGTGTGATGACATATTCGCCATTCATTTTGGCGATATAAATGTCAGGAGTAATGTATGGATTATCGATCTCCACGAAGGGACGCGCGGGCCTTGGCTCCAAGCGCTGGAGCATTTTGATGAGCTCTCCTAGCTCGTCCATTTCTAAAACCATTTCCTTGGCGATCGCTTTGAAATTCTTTTTTTCAAGATTGTGCAGTTGTGTTTCGATCAACTCCTGTAGCAGACCCCGATCTGATTTTGAAAACTCTTTAAGAGTTTTCAATTGAAGCAATAAACATTCCTTTAAGTCTCGGGCAGCAACTCCCGGTGGGTCGAACTCTTGCACCAGTTTCAAACACAACTCCGCCAAGTCCGCTTTTACCCCACACTTTTTTGCAACGTCTTCGATAGGCNNCATTCGTCGAGAGATCCGATAATCACTCCCGCAACGTCCCGTTCTTCTTTTGAAAGATCGCTCGTCTGAAATTGATCCGTTAAATGCTCGGTCAGTGTCTTCTTTTTAGAGGCGACAGATTCAAATGTAGGACCATCTTCTACCGATGCGTCGTAACCTAAACCACGAGCGGACTTTCCGGTGTAAGAAAAACTTTGTTCTAAATAGGAATCCCAATCGAAATCCGGATTTTTATTGGTGTCGGGAGAAACTTCCGCGGTGTGATNNCTCCACCTCAGAACGTTTTTGCTCTAGCTCGGAAATATCGCTGGTCTCTTCCAGAAGCGGATTTTCATTCAACTCGGCTTGAATGGTTTCGCTCAATTCCAAGCGATTCATTTGAAGGAGCTTGATCGCCGCCTGGAGCTGAGGCGTCAT
>DDSI01000264.1 GCA_002343335.1 Bacteriovoracaceae bacterium UBA2394 | reverse complement strand
GTCCATAGTCCTGTGAGCGCATCCTTTGTTGCGGATTCATAGAGCTCACGCTGAAATGCATCTTCGACTTCGTCCTGAAGAACAAATTTTAAAATAATGTTGGAGCCGATCTGAATCTTGTCGTTTGATCGAAGAACCGAAGATTCTATTTTCTCACCATTAATCCATGTTCCGTTAGATGACTGAAGATCCTCGATCACCCAATTTTTGGGAGGATCAAACCTCACTTGGCAATGATTTCGACTCACACTTGCATCAGGAAAGACGATGTCGGATTCAGTCGCGCGCCCGACCGACCATTTGTCCTTCGTCTCTAAATAAATCGTCTGTCCCGTCGTAGGGCCTGACATCACGATGAGAACGCATTGACGCTTCGATTTCTCGGATTTGTCTTTGTCGAGTGGGTGAATGGCAGTTGTAAATTCTAAATCGTCCATGAGAGCTCCCTCCAATTTTAAGAGGTTTGGCCCGTGCAAACAAGCAAAGGCCCTGATTGGGGCCGCGAGTCATAGGCGATTTACAATGATTTTTACAAATTTGAAGGAGGAAGCGGTACGACGAACAAAGAGATGGGATTTCCATCCCCGCAGAATTTAACTTCAGAATCTTTTCCTTTTTGAGCGGGCACTCGATATCGTTGAAAGACAACTCCTTGCGTCNNCTCGGAATTGAGGTGTCGCTTGTAACCGGAAGCAAAGGCGCTTTAAATTGCAACGCGTGGAAAATGGGCTCCTTAAAGGTGGCATTTTCCTCGGGGGATTCTCTCGAAAGTATTCTGATACCACGCGAAAATGTTCCTTCCGCGGTAGTCTCTTGCTTCATCGGAGGGATGAAGTTTGGATTTCCGCCCGTCTGAAACATTGCCAGAGCAAGATTGACATAGAACGACTTCATAAACTCATCTCGGCTCTTCATTCCGAAGTGCTGCGCAAGATTTTCGTAACCCGTCTTTTCACTTTGGATCAAATCGTGAAGTAGCGATGCAGTCTGAGAATCATTTCGATCAAGCGTGCCTCCTGCTTTTTGGATGGCATGATAGAGAATCAACGTATTCAGTCCTCGCACGCGAGCGTTGGCAGCTATATTTTCTCCCGCAGTCTGTAGGGCCAGGGAAGCTTGTCCGGGATTCGTTAAAAAGAGATAGATATACTTGGCGACTTCTTGATTGCGTCCGCTTAGTTCTTCCACGACGTGAGAATAGGCTTCATTTAATCCCATTTCCTCACCTTCGAGATCGCTCTTTAAAAAGGAATCCAAATTCTTTCGGCGGTCGTCCGATAGGCGTCGCAAAACTTTATGATCAAAGCTTACCAAGTGTTGAAGTTCATGCGCTGTGGTCGCACACATGCGGCTAATTCCGCTTTTTCCTTCCATGCGTTTGTCGCGAATATAGAGATATTCTCCAAAGTTGGAGTCGGTGAATTCGTCTTTTCGCGGGCTCGGCTCGAATCGATCCAGCCAGGAAAAAACGCCCGCCGTGGAGGAGTCGCCGGGACCTGAGAACTTTGTGACCAAGACATTCACTTCATTTTGGCCGTCCAAATCGTAAAGTGGGCGTCCTATCAAATCGAAGGTCTTAGGAATGACGTCTTTCAGACAAGCGCTTAACGCATTCAGCGGGGTCAAGTCCTGACCAATTTGTTCAGTGCTCGCGCGAAGAACAAAATCCGCGGCGGAGGTGTCGCTCCCATCAAAGGAGAACGTTCGCCCTGTCCGAGTTTTTCCTCTGGGCGTGGGGATGAAAAGCGAAACTCGTTGTCCATCGACCGTGATGTCGTAATCGCTGGGTTCTGGGATATAAATGTCGACGGGCGTATCCAGCGAAATGGACTGTTGCGAGGAAGGACTTCCTATCGTTCCCTTTTCAAGAGGTGGCACCAGTCGATTGGGTCGTGAGTCAATGCTGAGTGTGCTCGAGCGCCCTTGGAAACGCGAAGCCTTTGCCGCTTCGTTTTTGGGAAGAGGAGCCGATGCTTCCGTCGCGCGGACTGAGAGGCCGTGTGAAAGTTGCTTATTGCGATCAAACTTTTTCCAGGAGTTCACAACGAGGAGCCAATCGGAGTCGGAAGGTGCGTCANNGTCCCAGGATGTACAGCCTCCATTGCCGGTGATCACGCAGCCATCGCCGACCCCTGCCGAGCACTTCATTTTCACATCGCTTACGGAATCGCCGCAGCCGGAAAGTGCCACCATGGCCATGGTCGCTAGAATGAGCTGTCTTAAAAATGGACGCTTATTACTCTTCACTCTTATTTACCCCAATTTACGAGCAGGCCTTAGGTTGCAAACTTCATGCCACGCTGCAGAAGCCGCATATCCCCGAGGAATGGCATTTAAGGGCTATTCCGGAGGTCTCGCTTTCGATTACAACTAGAGGGTAGAGGCACCTATGTCGCACTTTCAAACCCCATCAGAGCCCCATTGGAGGGGCATAGAGGAGACCGACGTCAATGAGGTCCATTCCATCGAGGCGCGAGTTTACGGGGATCCGTGGACACCGAAGCTCCTCTTAGACAGTTTGAGCGCTCCTCTTACTCACACGCTTGGGGCGTTTGAAGAGGGTGGTTCCTGTTTGGCGTATGCGATCTATCAAATCGTCTTTTTGGAATCCCATATCCTCAATTTGGCCGTTCGCCCGGAATCTGCCCGCCAAGGACTGGGATCCAAGCTCCTCTCTAAGGTGATGGAGCACTGTGAGCGCGAGGGAGCGAAGATGATCTACTTAGAGGTTCGGCCGAGTAACGAGGCCGCCCGGGCCCTTTATAAAAAGCATGGATTTCTAAATGTCAGTGTGCGGGAGCGCTATTATCCGAATGGTGAGGCCGCCGTGATTATGGCTCNNGTTTGAAAGAACATTCGTTTTTTTCGAATGGGTCCCTAGAGGGCCCATTTTTGTTTGAGCGTAAGTTTTTAGAAACACAGGTGGACCGTTATGTTTGAAAATTTGAGAAATATGTTGGACCAAGTAGCGAAGGATGAAGGACTCGATCGAAAAGTTCTCATCGAAGCTTTGGAAGACGCCATGCTCACAGTGGCTCGAAAGCACTTTGGTTTTGCTCGTGATATCGAAGCTCAGTTCAACGAAAAGACAGGCGAGATCGAGCTCCATGAATTTAAGACCGTCGTCGCAGACCTTTTCGACGACGAAATCGAGATTTCCTTAGAGGAAGCGCGGAAGTTAGATCCGGATGCCCAAGAAGGCGATTCAATGGGCTTTAAGATGGAAACCGAGGGTCTGGGTCGGATTGCCGCTCAGATGGCGAAACAAGTCATTATTCAGAAACTGCGGGAAGCCAAGAAGGACATCGTTTTTAAGGAATATATCAATCGTAAAAGCGAAGTTGTGACCGGAGTCGTTCGAAAAATCGAACGCGGCGATATTATCGTCGACTTGGGTCGAACCGAAGCAATCGTGCCAAGACGCGAGCAAATTCCCAATGAAATTTATAAACCCGGAGATCGTATTCAGGGGGTCATTACTGAAGTGCATGACATCGCTCGCGGGCCTCAAGTGGTC
>DDSI01000266.1 GCA_002343335.1 Bacteriovoracaceae bacterium UBA2394 | reverse complement strand
GAGTAGGACTGCTCAATTGCCCCGTTCGAAAATCCATCCCGCCGGCGAGTAAAAGATTCTTATCATTCATGGTGATGCATCCAGATTTCACAGACTTCAGCTGATCCAGACTCAATAGGGACGCAAATTTTTGACGAATCCGCTCTACCAAAACAGAAGGCTCAGGAAATGGGCCATTCCACCGCGCGAAAACTGGAGAGGTAGAAAATTCCGCGAGCAATGTGACGCCCAGAGAAATCCAAAAAACGATCTGTCTCATGGGTTCTCCTTTAGCCATTTTTTCATCTCGTCGATTTCCGCTTCAGTCCAAGCGCTTCGATTCTGGGGCATGCTTTTCGGATCGGCGGGCATTCGATTTAAGCGATCGATCATCTTTAACCGCCAGTCCGCATCCGTCTCGGACGTACCCCCCCAAGGTTTCACGGCGAAATCAGCTTTGTGAAAGCCGTGGCAAGCGTTGCATTTTTCAAAAAGCGGTTTCACCGGCTCGAATGTCGAGGGCGGAGGCTCGGTGATTAACCTGGCGCGATCGAAACGAAACTCCGGCTGCGCTACGACGTCGGCAATAAAGCTCTGCACGCCCTTGGTATTAAAGCTAGTCTGAAGCAATTTCTTACTTTCAGATTTTAAGGCGACTTCTGGCCCCACGAACCAATTCCAAAATCGATCCACCTGACAGGACTGATACTCCTCGGAATTGACGATCACCTTTCCAAGCTCTGCGATGCCTTTCACGGGAATGGAAACTTTCTTTCCTTCGCGAAAGACCACAAGTGCACCGGGCGAGGCTAATTTATCCATCGCCGTTCGACCGGGCGTTCCAAACGTGCTCGCGATGGGATCAATCTTTTCATGGCAAGCCACACAAGCGGGCTGCGTCGAGTGAGGGTCATCATCGAGCTCAGCAGGTGCTTCAGCGAATAGCTTGATGAGAGTTTCTAGTCGACCGCGATCCTGCTTCGCTCTCTCTTCCATCGTAAGATCCACAGCAGCTTGCAAGTCATCGCAAAGAAAGATTCGGCGAACGGCAGCTCCTAATCGTCGGTTTACATTGGCGGCAGCGGCATTGTAGCGCGTGAAGAAAAGCGTAGAGGTCAGGATCCCAGCTATCCGCTGATCGTTTTCCTTAAACTTGATAGGGCCCGGCACCTTACCCGTAGACCCATTTAGAATCGGACCAAAGAAAAAGGCATCTTCATAACCTAAGGAATTAAAACGATCATAAGCTTGGTAATTCTTTTGCAAAAGAAGTCGATTCCAAGAGAGGTTTTCACGAAAAATTTCTCGAATGAGCCATACGGAGGAATTCTCAATCATATTCAGATGAATACTTTGGTAATCGGGATCATTTTGTAGAGAAGGATCCATATGAGATCCGGGCAATCGAAAGAGCTCAAGAGCCCGATCCATCATCACTTCCACGAATTCAGGGCTTTTGAGATAAACATTCGTCATGTTGAGCAAAACTTTCTCAACCGCCGCGTCTCCCACTGCGACAGCCTTTTGAAGATCTTGATACTCCTCGGCCGAAGGATCACTGCCTCGAAGCTTTTGACTGAGCTTTCGAAGCACTCGGCTCGGCTTCATCACGACGGGATCGCTAAGCGTTTGCTCTGTAGAAATTGATCCCGACGGAGAAGGCCCTTCCACCGTGAGGGCGGTCGGCCAGCTCAAAAGCCAGAAATGCAAAAGTGTGGGAAATATAAAAGACACGCAGATTCAAGAATAATGCGGACTCCATCTCACTCACAAGAAAGTCAGTGGACGCAAGGCCGCATGAATAGCGGACTTAAGCCCACATCAAAATTTTTGGGCGTCGTGTCGCTGAAGGAAATCGAATTTATCTCGCCGAGCTGTCGCGCCTCGTCGTAGCGAAGCGCTAGGCTGTTCGACCCGCTTCCTTCAAATATCGGAGATGCGAGAGCGTGGCACTCAGCATGGTTCGGTACTCGTGATAAGGAAGTCCGTATTCTTTCGCCGTCGCACGCACAATGGGAGCAAGACGTTTGTAGTGAACATGACAAATCTTCGGAAACAAATGATGTTCAATTTGAAAGTTAAGTCCTCCAAAGAGCCAATTGCTTACGAACCCTTCGGTTGCAAAATTGGCGGTCGTCTTTAACTGATGCACGATTCTCGTATCCGGCATCACACCCGTACTTGGTAGATGAGGAAACTCGGGACCTTCGACAAGATGACCTAACTGAAAAGTGAGAGCTAAGAAGAAACCGCAGGCCAAATGCATAGCCAAAAATCCTATGAGGACCTGCCACCAAGTAAACGGAGTGATGAGCATCGGCAAGACGAGAAAGGTAAAGTAGTAAGCCGCCTTCGATCCTCCTAAAATGAAATATTCGTAAATAGGCGGCTTCGGCTTTTCATAAATCAAATGCTTGCGACGACCCACGTGCGCGTAGTCCTTAAAAAAGACCCACACCAGGGACGTTAAACTGTAGAGTCCAAAGGCATACCAATGTTGATAACGCTGAAGGCTATCGGGGGCTTTTCGTTTATAAAACCTGAGCAACCGAACAGCATCTAAGTCTCCATCTGCCTCTGGAATATTTGTATAAGAATGATGAATGACATTGTGAGCGGTCTTCCAAGTGAAAACACTCGCTCCCATTAAAGCAAAAGTCTGCCCGAGGAGCGCGTTTACCCACGGCCGATGAGAATAGGCTCCGTGAATTGCATCGTGACTCACGTTGAATCCCACTCCGGCTGTAAATAAGCCTAAAAAAATAGCGCAAACGAGAGCTCCCCAAACTCCCACGAGCCCGGAAACGATCAAGGCGTAAAGTCCGACAAGTCCCGACAAATAAAAAATCGTTTTAGCGACCATCTCAAAATTGGCTTTTTTTGAAATCTTTGCGCTTTCGAAGTATTGTTCAATCCTGCGCTTCAGGAGATCGGCAAAATCATTTGTCTGAATGCTTTGAAATTGTACTTTCATCTAACCCACTCTAACTTTGGTTGGGCGTTGAAAGCGATGAGTAATTGCGCAAATCTATCTCTCAGTTCACATACCAAAG
>DDSI01000218.1 GCA_002343335.1 Bacteriovoracaceae bacterium UBA2394 | reverse complement strand
GCGCACCGCCACGCGGCTGGCATTTCATTTATTGAGAGCCAGCAGCTCTTTCCGCGATGGCTTTGCTCGCAGCATTGAAGGACTTTCGAAAATTCACCTCTGCTCACAGTGTTCCACCGTCACCGACATCGATCCCTGCTCTATTTGTAAGAGCCCTCTTCGTGAGACGAAGATGATTTGCGTCGTAGAAAAGCCCTCTGATATTTATTCCATCGAACGGCTTCACTCCTATTCGGGGACGTATCATGTATTGCATGGCCTCCTTTCACCGATCGACGGCATCACGCCGCAGGATCTAAGATTACAACAACTCTTTCATCGCGTCGGAGAAGAGCGGCCCGAGGAACTCATCCTGGCCTTAAGTCCGACCGTGGAAGGTGACGCCACCGCGGCGTATATCGCCAAACAAATCAACGGAAAAATCCCATTGTCCCGCTTGGCAGCCGGTTTACCCATGGGAAGCGATTTAGAATTTGCCGATCAGATTACACTGGGAAAAGCCTTTGAAGCGCGCACGCGACTTCGTTAACCTTTAGGGTATGGCAAAAGCAAAGAAGTTGAACTGGACCGAACAGGGCGACACCCTTCTTCAGGCCTATGTGAAGAAATTTAAGAAATCTCCAAAAGGCGTTCTGGCGGTGTTGGGAACACAACCGGGTCAAGTCCTCTTTCATGCGGAAGCCAAAACGGCAGAGCGCGATTGGGATTCGATTGGAAGTCTGACAATCGCAGTCGATTCCGCTCTTGAGCATTTGAATAAAGTTTTAGGCGCCAAAGCTTCCGCCACGATCGAAACTTCTTCAGGAGTTTGGTTCGAACGCAGCGGCCCTTGGCTCATTGTGGGCTCGGGCGTGAAGCATAATTCGAAACAGCTGAAAGCAATCTTTCAACATTTGAAGAAACAGGCCAAATCCTCTGGCGCCACCGGCTCGGGAAAGATTTTTCAAAGCGAAGACTTGAGTGAAGGCGCATGGGATGAGAGCATGAAGGGGAACTTCACCGGGAGTTAAGCGAACGAATGTCTTTCATTAATTATTCAAATCGAGAGATCAACTGCAAGATCGTCTACTACGGGCCTGGCCTTTGTGGAAAGACCACCAATCTGCAGTTCGTCTATAAAAAGACGGCGCCGAAGGCGAAGGGCAAGATGATCTCACTCGCTACGGAGACTGAAAGAACGCTGTTTTTCGATTTTTTGCCGCTCGCGCTTGGTGAAATTCGAGGCTTTAAGACCCGATTCCACCTCTATACCGTACCCGGACAAGTATTTTATGATGCATCGCGTAAATTGATTCTAAAAGGAGTCGATGGCGTGGTGTTTGTGGCCGATTCTCAGAAGGATCGGGTCGATGCGAATTTAGAGAGCATGGAAAATCTTAAAGTGAATTTGAAGGAGCAAGGCTACGAACTCGACAACCTNNCTTCGTCATTCAATACAACAAACGAGATCTTCCGAATGTGGCTCCAATAGAAGAGCTTCGAAAATTGCTGAACCCCAACGGCGTTCCGGAATTCGAAGCCGTAGCCGTGGAAGGGACGGGCGTTTTTGAAACTTTGAAGGCTGTCGCGAAGAAAGTTCTTCTGTCTCTCAAGGAAGATAAGAAATAAATCCCACTGTTCTGATTTTAATTTCTGCATTATTTCACGCCCTTTGGAACGCCGGCGCCAAGAAGGCCAACGGCGGCGAAGTATTTATGCTGAAAGCGTCGGCCTTCTCGCTCGTGACGGCGATCAGCTACGGCATCGGAACGAATGCTTTTTTTTCTTCAGAAATTTCGCAGCGAGCGTTGGGCTTCGGGTTGGCGGCGGGGTTCTTCGAGGGGCTTTATTTTGTGACACTTGCGAAGGCTCTTTCGAGGGGAAATCTGGGGACCACCTATGCCATCATGCGCGCAGGGGCGATGCTGATTGTGTGGATCTTGTCGCTTACGATTCTAAAGGAAGGAATGTCCGCACAAACTTGCGTCGGAGCTCTAGCCGTTTTGATAGGGGTCCCACTTTCCCAAAAGGATTTCCGATGGAAGGCTTTCATGCAAAGTATCGGGGGGATTTTTCCGTGGACGTCGGCATTTTGCATCGCCGGGTATCACATCATGTATTCGCTGGCACTTGAAGATTCAGCAATTATGCCGCCTGTCTTATATAGTTTATCGATTGGAGTCGCCGTCGTGCTTTTGACAGGCTTCGTGCTACTGCACCGTGGAGCAAGACAGAAGCTTTTTAATTCCTCCGGGCGAATATGGACTTTGGCATTTTTAACCGGTCTCGGCATGTCGCTCTCCTTTATATTGTTTCTGGAAAGTTTGAAGACTATCGGCCCCGGTTTGGGCATTAGCCTGAGGAATACGTCCATATTATTTGCCTTAGTTTTGGGCCTTTGGATGGGTGAAAGACTTACCCGCAGTCAAATCGCCGGGGTCATTATTTTATTCTTTGGGTCCGCACTTTTGAGCCTGAACTGACGGTTGTAATTCATTTAAAAAATTGGCACCTTGATGGCTCGTCGACTTGTTCGGGAACTTGTCCCAGGACGGGTTGATTTCTTACCAACTACTTTCCCAGGTAGCTCAGNNCTGTTAACCACCTTGTCGGGGGTTCGAGTCCCTCCCTGGGAGTTTTTCTTAATCAAATCATTTCACCGATCGTTGACGACCTCCGTAACTCTGAATGCTTCGCATTCAGTCCCTGGGAGCATTTCCCTTGTGAATTCAACCGGTTAGTCTTCCCCACTAGATCATGTTTTCAATTTACGGTATTATCGAAATACGATAATTTAAGAATATGATTCATAGCTTTGGGAATGAGCTTGCAAAGGATTTATTCGATGACAAGCAGACCAAGGCGACAAGACGATTTCCTGGCGAACTGAGACGAGCTGCTCGGCGCAAGTTAGCTTACCTGCATGACGCGGCTGAATTGAATGACTTAAAAGTTCCACCAGCAAATCGATTAGAAAAGCTGAAAGGAAACTACTCTGGTTTTTTCTCGGTTCGAATTAATGATCAATGGCGAGTTATCTTCAAGTGGATTGATGGAAATGCTTCTGAAGTCAGTATTGTGGATTATCACTGAGAGAGGAATTTATGAATGATATTAAAAACCCATTTCATCCCGGAGAGGTTCTTCTTGAGGAATTTCTTATTCCAGGGAAACTTACGCAAATGGCGTTTGCCAAAAAATTGGGCTGGACTCAAGCCAAGCTCAACGAACTGATCAAGGGCAAACGAGGAATTACTGCTGACTCGGCACTTGATCTAGCAGAAGCATTAGGAACCTCACCCAAGGTTTGGATGAATCTACAGGCAACGTTTGATTTGGCCCAAGCTCAGAAGAAAAGAGTGGCGTAAAGCGCAAATTTCCCATTCAGAGGACCAGCCACCCCAATTTCAACGGCATAAATCTTGCATCGTTTTAAGCTCGCTATGTCTCGAGCTTGGTTCGCCGCAGTGACGGTATTTCCAATTTTCTACAGTAGCTTTGCCCATGCGGAAGGACCGCGCGTGCTTACTCGTCAACAGATTGTGCAAGCGGCCGAAGTTTGCAAAACCTTCATTGGGAAATCAGCCGATAAAATCATGGCGCCCTTTCGTCCCCTAGACCCCGATCTTCCCGCGGACTTTACAAAAATGATTTCCCATTACAAAACACCCGAGNNGCATGAAGGCATTTTTTAGAGCGATGGATATGTATCACCCCTCTTCCGATGCCGCCAAAGCGAATCGCTTGCTCGTAGCTGCGGTAAAAGCTCATCCGAACATCATCGATTTTTTCAAGAACGAGCGGTTGAATGAATTCACTTCCAGATCTCAACGTCGAAACATCGAGGGCACCGACACGATTCGAAACTATTTCACATACATCATGATTAATAACAAGCGCGATGGGACTATTCAAATGGCCCTCCCCTCTGCCATGCAGCCTGCCGGCCTGATGACGAGAGGATTCCGAACGGCGCGTAAAATCTTAGGAAATCCAGTCGTGGGTTGGGCAGGTGGTATGCTCGCCTCCATGTGGACACTCAGTATTTTTCTTCCAACCATGACTGCCTTTAACGATCCCGTGAATGCTCGCCTTGTGGGAGCTTCTCGACAAATCGGATTTAGCTTCTGGGGAAATATTCTTTCTTCCGATGGTGGCAAAAAGGCAGTGCAAAAGGCCGAGGGAGTCATGGCCCAAATGAACACTCCAGCGACTGCCATTTCAGATGAGGAAGCAAAGGCGGATGTTGAAAGACTTTTGGAACAATGGCAGGGAATTTTTCAGGATCTCGGCGAACAACTGAGCCCTCCTCAACATACCGTGGGACAAGCTCTCGTGAACGATCTCGCTACGATCGCCGATCAACATATTCAATCCGCCGCGAATACCCGACGCTATATCCAGGAACATGAGCGAATGCTTCGACTGAATCGCTATCAAGGCGCAGAAATGGATCCTCAAACGCGGCAAGAAATTGAAATGGAATTGAAACGCGCCCAGCGAGATCTCTCGCTCACTATTGCGCGAGTCGATGTGATTCGACGCACTTGGTATCCCTTTATCAAAGAGAGCAATCAAGACATCACCCGATTCTTTTCAGAAATGGGTTATGACGAGATGGTGCGTTTAAGCGGCGGTGTGAACTCGGTTCGTGAAGCTTACACAGTTGCATTTTCCCAAGCGCTACAAGAAGGCGCCATCGCCGTAGGAAGAATACAGCCCACGGGCGACACTTCGCGTCCCGCGACCAGTAGAGAATAAGATCACAAATTGAATTCAGAAGTGTTAGCGTGGCGCCACAGGAGCTTTTATGCTTACCGATCAAGTGAGATTTTTTACGATCATGGGCATTTTTGGAGCGGGAGGCGTTCTTACAAGAACATTGCTTATTGCTTTGATCGCACCGAGGAGTCCAAACTTTCCCTTTGGTACATTAGCCGTAAATCTGATTGGAAGCCTTCTGATCGGTATGGTTTACGCCCTTCATTGGGAACGCCCACTTGTGTCTGATGAACTGGCAAAGTTCATTATGATTGGATTTCTAGGAGGCTTTACTACCTTTTCCGCGGTTTCGCTCGAAGGTTTCAACTTAATTCAAAACGATCGGATTTTTTCCGCCCTAGCCTATTTAATCGGAAGTCCGCTCGCAGGGCTTCTTTGCGCTTATTTTGGATATCTTATGGTGAAGAGGTAGATTGAAGCGGCTTACGAATATCCAAAAAGGTCGTATTCTTCATGAGTATTCCAGGAACAACGGTGATGCAGGCCGTATAGGCAAGGAGCGCACCTGAGGCCAAAGAATTTAACCCAAACTCTGAGCACAAGATTTCCCATAACACCAATCCAAAAATCAGATTGGGGACGAGCGCCATCGAAACAGGAAAACTTTGGCGAAGGCTTTCCCCAAATGACAGTCGTCGAATCAAAATGGCTGATCCCACCCGAATCGACGTTACGACCGCCGCCATCAGAATGCCGACGGCAATCGATTCCACACTTAAATCGTTGAGGGTGATAAGCGTTCCAGCCTTGAAAAAATAGAATGGAATGAAGAACGTACTAAATAGTTTCAAAGCTTGAATGTGAGAATCGATATGAATACCTGTGAACAAGTATCGAAATCTTTGGATCGATACGCCCACAATGAACGCTCCCACTAAAAAATAGGCCCCCAGTTCTTTTGTAATCAGGGCCGCTAAGATGGCTAACATGATGAAGAATGCAAATTCTGAATTTTTTGCAAAAGGAGCAATGAAACGTGTAAATCCGAAAAACAACGGCGGAAGAAGCACGATAATTCCCAATACGCCGATCGTTGAAAAGGCAAGCTGACTCCACGACTGCGACTGAAGCGTAAAGAACATAATCGCTAGAGCTAACAACTCAGCGGCAATCGCCTTCGTTTTAATCCAAAACTTCTGCTGATCGGTGATAGGAAGAGAATCAAGGGAATCGAGTATAAACCCCGCCGAAGGTGTCGTAAGAGCTAAGGCATATAAAATGGAGGCTCTGTCGGATAACTGTAAAATGTACTGAACAGATAAAGTTGCCACGATCAAAATGAAAAAATGCGTAAAGAGATGAAAGATAATGAAACGCTTCTCTTTATAGATAGCCCGTAAATCAACCTCCAAACCCGCAAACAAAAATAAACTACTGATTCCGAGAATCGCTAAGACCGAAATTGTGGGATCGCCTTTGACTTGAAAATACTCAGATAAAAATAGAGATAGAAAGCCGATAGCAAAAGCTGAGATTCCGGAAGGGACATAAAATCTTTCTAAAACTCTTGGGAAGATAAAAAGAGCGAAGATCAGCCCAATGTAGAAAATCTCTGGCCGGTTAGACATTTTCCAAGTTTAGAATTCCCTCTCAAATATTTCTACTGTTTATCTGAAATCAACAAGTATCCCCGATTCTCAATCGTATCAAACGTCTTCATCGCCGCGATGAGATCGGAAGCTTTCACCCAAACCCAAGGAGCTTTGTTGGGATTTACATCCATGACTAAAAACGAATCGCTCTTTTGGTCGTAAGCGCCGAGGGGAGAAATATGACCTCCCCCCGTTTGGCCGAGAGCCTTTCGTGCGTAGTTCACTAGCACATAATCATTCTTGGTTTTGAGATTCTGAATGAGTTCTGCCTTAATTTTTTTAACATCAGCCTTATCGGTCACAACATTCAGCTTCACATGGAGTCCATTCGACTCCAGAGCTTGCTGAAGTTGCCGGAGTTGCATGCCGAAATCCGCAGTTTCTTTGCCGTTAATCGTGACGGGTTTACCGAAGATCTCAATTCGCTTTTTTGCGGATGGTGTTAGTACACTCGTCTGCGTGTATTTTTTGAAAAAGGGATCGAAATCCTCCGGTAGATAATCTCTTTCGGTTAGCGCGATGGAGCTCTTATCTACGGGCAATTCCGCTTTTCCACCCAGACGAAGTGCGTTTAACACGATGGTGGAGGATGCCAAACCGCACACAATCGCATTGTCTTGCGACTCAAAGTGGTTACTGAGCGGGAAGAAATCGACTCTATGCGTGGAGCGAGAAAGGCGGAGGGCACTTTCATCGGATGTCCACGGTACCAAGTCAGCCGCGAGCATATATATAGACAGAGAAAGAATAGCGAGGGCGTTCATAGCTGGGATCTCCTTATATTGAGGTCCCAGCTATTTAAATCAACTTATGGATCACTTCAAGGGACGAATGGCTCGCGTTCGGGAGGTCTTCCCCTGCCCTCCTTCTTCAAATTGTAAATGATCTTGTAAGTAATCTCAGGCTGATCGGGTTCGTTCCAGTGACATTCGATCTCAAATTTTTGGCGTAAGATCCACTTCTCTACCAGCCGTTCAATCGTTGGCCGGCCTTCATTATCGCCATCTACGGTACAACTTGTTGAAGCTCGATAAAGTTCCAATTCCTGATTGGCAAAGGTCTCCATGGAATAACTGGGACATTGATTCAGTTCCACCGTGTTCCCTGTGGGCTGCCCTCCGGGGGGAACGACAGTCGTTGTAATCCCTTCCGTACATACATTCGGCTGTTGCCAGACTCGCGCAAACTTTCGCTCGCGAGAAACCTTTGCTTCAAATGATCTAAACCCCGTCGTCACATTGGTTGTATCTAAATTCCAAGTAGAATTATTGTTCGCTTCGTCCAGACGACTCGCGTTACTGACCTTCACGGCCAACAAAGTTTTGATTTCAGACTCTCCAATCGCAGGATCTTCTCTCTGATGGTTCTGTTGTCGGGGAATATAGTGATAGGCGGTGTTATAGGATTCATCATGAACCGAGATTGCCCTGCCGCAGGTGGCGCGACCATTCCTAGTTTCAAAACACCAATAGCCTTCCTGACATGCACCGACCGCGCCATCATGGTCTACGTACATCTTATTATTGAGGCAGGACTTCGCTTCCACAGGAACAACTTGAGCATGGACTGCACCGACGAACCCAACGACCGTAATAATTAAATTGAAGGCAAATAATTTTCTATTCATAAAACTCCTCTCGTCTTTATGAAGTGCATTTCTTGCAAAAGCTTCGCCAGAATTTTACTTCAATGAATTCAAAGAAAGTTTTGAACACTTGTGCACACTTTTCACGACGTGCACATGCTTGCGACCACGATGTCGCACTGGAAAGTGCACAATGTTTAATTTTAATTTTTAAACATGTCCAAAAAAAATTTGGGCCGGCACAAAACTTGCTTTGAATCTCAATTACTCAAAGGAGTTGCTCGCACGGTAGGAGCAACAGATGAACTCGATCTCAGTTCGTAAAATATTTTCACTCACGGCACTCACCATCAGCGTGTCTTTGGCGGCTATCGCCGAAGAAACTCAGCCAGTAAATCCCAGCACCCCTGCCCCAGCACTGGACGCAAAATTTTCAGATTCTAGATCGCGATCCATCGGTCAACTCTATCTTCACTTTAGAAGAGATAAGCAATCCTCAGTTACAGACGAAAATCTTCTCCTAGCCACATCATCGACAGTTACCGGAGGTGGAGCAGGCTTTCTTGCTGGAACGCTTGGTAAAGGAAAGAAAGCCTTGGCAGGATACATTGCGGGATTCGGCGCGGCTTTCTACGGTCTTAGACAAACGCATATTAATCTTCAGGCGAAAAGAGAACATCAAGCCGACAAATTCAGCACTTTTCGAGCGATGGCGCCATACACCGAGCTCGCCTCGCCGTCCGAAGTAGCTAAAAACCTTACCGAAGAAATGATGGGTGCTGCGTACGCAGGGATGAGCATTGAAGAATTCGTAAAGACCTACATCGATTTGAATGATCGATGGCTAATGACGGAAGCTCTCAAAGCCTCAACTCACACCACGCTCCTTCAAGAAAGAGTACGAGATATGGGCTCGAATCTTAGGAAAGCCAAGCTCGAAGACTCAGGTAAGAACGCCGAAAAGGAATCACGCAATTTTCAGAATTGAACACACATTATCGGAGATAATATTTATGATCACGTCATCCATTAGTAAAATTCTTTCACTCACGATTCTTTTGTCGAGCGCATCCGTTAACGTCCAGGCATTTGATGTCCCGTCGGCCGAACAAAATGCCGAAATCGAAGCTTCGATGCGCTATCAAGCGGCTCAGCCAAAGCAAGCAAAACTCGATGTGAGCAGGTTTACATTTGAAAACCCACTCTCAAAGAGAGTGGTAGAGGCCACGATCTTTTTCTCTCGAACAAACGAACGAAGAGCCATCAATACGACCGCATCACAAGGAACTGTAATCGCCGCTGGTGGATCCGGTTTATTCTTAGTCAGTACCTCCGAATCATTGAAGGCAACAACCTCTAAAAATGTCACAGGCATCATAGGCGGACTTGCCGGAATCTTATGGGGCGGCAGCTCAGTCATTCAGTCCACCCACGCCCACAAGCAGTATTCTGGAGATCGCATTAGTCTGTTTCGGACTTCGAAGGCCTATACAGAACTAGCGGCGGAAAAAGCATTTGGAAAAGAAATGGCAGAGGAAATGATTCATGACATCTGGTCGGGCTTAGACACGAAGGAAGTGATTGAGCGATATATTGTAGCGAAAGATCGCGGGTCTGCTCTCGAAATGATTAAAGAGGCTGAAAAAAATTCAGATATAGTCTTCGGCCTCAATGACAATAAGTTACAAATTCTTCAGTCCATTCGAGCTGAGGACGGCGCAGCACTGCTCAAAGCGGAGAATGAAAAACGCTCGAGCCCCACCACGATGCCTTCAGGAATTTCGGAGAACTTACAAAAATAAGAAACGAATCGGAGAAATATTTTTGAAACTTTTTAACATCATCACTACGGCTCTCACCTTCACCACAATCGCATCCAGCGTGCACGCTGAGGACAGCCAAGAAATCAGATCGGTCTTTGATGATATTCAGGCCACTGAGTCGTCTAAGCGAGTTGGGCAACTCTATCTTCATTTTCAAAAGGACAGTCAAGACGTTGCGATCAATAGTGCAAACATGGTGGGTGTCTCATCCTTTCCTGTCGGCGGAGGCGTCGCAATATCTCATTTAATTTTCGCTCCCAGGTACCGATATAAAATAGCAGGAATTGGTGCGGGTCTTGGAATGATGAGCTTCGGTCAAAAACTGATCGAGGAAAGTAGTTTGGCTCGCCAGCAGCGGCACGTCGATAAAGTTTCAACGTTCCGCGACTCCAGGGCGTTTGAAGTACTCAACAACGATAATGAAATCGGATTGGCCTTAACGGAAGAAATGATGAGTGACGCCTTTGCGGGAATGGAAATGGCCGAGTTCGTAAAAAAATATATCCAGCAAAAAGATCGATGGATTATTGAAAAATCACTTCAAAGTGCCATGGAAAAAACTTCCCATGGCCTAATTACTAAGACTCAAGCCCGAACGAATACCCTAGAGGTCATTCGAAATCGAGACGCCGGATATGGCAAGACCACCCCCGATGCTAGGCCTACTTTACCTGCCAAAGATAAAGCGGAAAGCGATTCAATCAATCTACAAAAGTAACGTCACAAACGGAGATAGACATTTATGAAAACTATTTTAGCCCTTGCATACTGCATGACATTTTCTCTTCCTGCATTGGCAGCGAAGGGTGAAGAGTTAAACAAAGTCATACTGAAGCAGGATAGCGAAGCCATTAGCCGGGCTCAAAACGAATTTAGCTTATTGTATAGCAAAACCAACGCTCAGTTGAGAGCAACGGCTGGAATGGAAAAGATCCGCGCTGAAAAGGCCACTCCCGTTCAAGACCAAAAAGGATCTAGCGCGGCGGAGTCCACATCGGAAAATTTTCAGAAATAAATTTAACTATTGGAGAAACAAAAATGAAAACTATTCTAACTTATGCACTTTTAATGACGCTATCTTTAGGAGCATTTGCCAGCGAAGGCGGAGAAACTCCAGAGTTGCTGCCAATTTTGGACAGCGCAACCATTCAGAGTTCCATGAATGCAAAGACCTACGACCACCCCGATTCAAAAAATATTGCCTTACTCTATTTAAGTCTTTTCCCAAGACCTAGTACGCCTAGAGAAAATAACGCAGTTGGCGTGGGTGCAGCAAAGTCCGCCTTTGGAGTCGCCTCGGTCGCAGGGCCTTACGTCCAGAAAGGAACGACATCGATGAAGGCCGCGGGAACGGTGGTTGGTCTCACCGTTAGTGCCACGGGTGTTTCCCAAGTTGCTAAAGTTAAAGCCAACAATTTGCGAAAGAGAAACGATCGGCTCGCGATATTTAAGAACTCCCCCGCCTACGCGGAATTGATCGCAGGCTCGTCCGAGAAACAAGACATGGTGGATCAGATGATTGCCGATGCATGGGCCGGCATGAATGTATACGATTTTATGAAGCTATACGTTGCAAAGAAAGACTTCCTATCTGTGATTGCCGATGTGATCGAAACTCGAGCGGAGATTATGCATTTGCACACAAAAGCCGAAAGAGAGTTGGAGTCCGAAACGGGAGTGCTATCGACGATGCCTGCAAAGTCCACGCCTTCGACGCAAACCCAAAGCTCAGGCGAGTCCGTGCAGATGCAGAAGTGAGTTTTGAGTTAAGAGTTAGGAAAACTAACTAAGGGAGAGAAGTTGTGTTGAGTGAAATTACTACGCCGATTGGCCATTTTCTTTCTGCTAATCTCAATTGCGACGATTCACCAAGCGTCGGCGGATCCTTTTTATCCGCTGCGTTCTGCATGTTTTAGAGCAATCGAAAGCGTTCGAGAGACGGTTCGCACCACTCCCGTTCGAGTCAATGCGGGGCTTGCTCAAACTCGACTTTCTCCAAAGGCTTACGCCATCTTTGAGCGCGCCTATCGCGACCCCGAACTCACAATCACGCCGGAAGAGCGTCAGTTGCTCATGAGAGAGGAAGTTTATGATCTCTTTCAGGCTTACCTGGAAGCATCTCCCGCCTTGCGCTGGTGGAATCATGCCAAAGCGCTAAATATCCGATCGAGAACGCCCGATGTGCGTAACGCCCTTCGCAAATTGCTCGGTACGCTCATTCCCCTTCGCATTCAAATCCCGCTCTTCCCTAAATTGTTCAATACAACCCAGCATCAAATAAACGATCTTTGGGAGCGCACCTTGGAACATCCTGAACAGGCTCTAGATGCGAACAATCCTTGGGAACTTATTGATAACCCCTGGGATCGATTCTTACAGGGCGCGACTTACTTGCCCACGCTCTTTCGTAAAGATGATGCACTTCTTCGGCGCGAGAAACTTTTGGATACTTGGAAAAAGTTCCAAGAAGATGCCAAGACCTTCCAAAGAGAATTTGGGGGAAAGCGCCGACTGAAGAACGCCATGGAAGGAATCAAGACCAGCTTAAGAATGGGAGTCCTCACACTCGCGATGCTTTTTGCAACAACAACGGATAAAACGATCACCGCAAGTGAAGCGGTAGACCTGACATCGGCGAACTCGATGAGAATCGGCGATCGAAAGGTAGAGCTTATCTTCATGCATCCCCTTCCGCACGTAAGTGTGCGATTGGGCGGAGTCATCTATACCTTTCGAGATGATGGAATCGCTCGTATTGGCTTGAAGGATTTTGCTGAGGAAATTGGATTTGGTCCTCGCCTTTCTGGAACCATGGTTCGCGTGGAACTCAATTTGGACAACAAAGCGAAAGCGGAACTTCGCGCTCGCTTAGAACAGATGGTCTATACTTCTTTCGATTACGATCTGCTTTACGAGAATTGCATTTCCAAAACGTTAGCAACGATCACTCCTACTTGTAAAATTTCCGTTCCACCGGGACTCAATCGCTCACAAGCCCTTACCCTGGCTTACCTTAAAGCCCAGCGCCTTTTGGGAAACGCTGTGATCGGGGACATTACGGTGGCACTGAATGATTCTGCGCCGAATGAAGAAGGCGCTCTCATCGATCCCCTCACTCAAGCGGAGTTGGAAAGAGTGGGATCGGCGGCGGTCGATGCCGGTTTATTTTTAGCGCGACCCTTTGGATTCACCAGCGATGTGCTCACGGACATGGGCCTTATCGGAGAACCGGATCAGAAACCTTCTGATGAACCCCTTCAAATTCCTTAAATCATCTCTCGCACGCTACCGAAATCGATTGCATTCACCAACTGTGGGGGCGTATCGCCCACCAATAAATCAAACGCGAATTTGAGTCCGTGGATTCGATGAATATTTGGATTCGCTCGCATGCGCGCCACTGTATCTAATCGTTTGAAGGCCGCTACAATCTCTTCTAAGTCCGCGCCCTCTCTGACATTCAGCAATTGGTAAGCTGTCACTCTCTTGCTCATATACTCTTCTCTCCCTCTTTCACTTTGAGATATTGCAAAGAGTATGCTCGAGAGGGAAGCGCAAAAAGATAAGTAAAATCAATAAGGTGAGAGATGGCGCTGTGAGACAAAATTGACACTGCGCCAAAGATCCGTGTGTAAGCGCGTGCACAATCTCAATTTATGGAATGGCTTAGCGGATACGTTGGAACGCGAGGGAAAAAACCGTCCCTTCAGACGACGACGACTGAATGCGAATAGAGCCATCGTGCAACTCCATAATTCGTCGACACATTGCAAGACCCAAGCCATCTCCAGGAAACTGGTCCTGTGGATTCAAGCGCCCGAAAATATTAAACACATGGCTATGGCATTTTGACTCAATTCCCATTCCATTATCTTGAACTTCAATGGTGGTTTCGACATGGGTTTGTCGAGCGGCGATATGCACAATTTGCTTCGTATGAGATTTACGAAACACAATGCCATTCGAAATGAGATGCGTGAACAATTCTTTGAGCAGCTCACGATCGCCCAAAAGAGAGGGAAGCGCTTCACATAGCACTTCAGCATCTCCAAAAAAGCTCTCCTTTCTTATATCGGAAGCGAATCGAATCGGAAGATGAAGCGGACAAGGCGCGACTTTCGGGATGCGATCTCGTGCAAGGCTTTTTTCTTAGCAAGGCACTCAATCGTTCGGAACTTGAAACACTGTTGTGGCGAAAATCGACTAATAATCCGCTCTTTTATTTGACCTAACGATCAGGCAAGAATGAGGCGATGTTACCCATCGACCTCATTCCTGCCCTGTCGGATAACTACATTTACTACGACCCTACATCCGCTTTCATTGTCGATCCCGGCGAATGCGATCCAGTGTTTCGCTTTCTAGAAGCGAACTCTTTCCCTCTCAAGTTCATTTTACTTACTCATCATCACGGAGATCACGTCGATGGGGCTCTGGAAATTAAGCGTCGGACGAATGCTCAGATTGTGGCATTTGAAGAAGATCGCTTTCGGCTTCCGCCTATCGACATTGCAGTAAAGGACGGCGATGAAATTTTGCTAGGCTCTCGAACGGCGCGAATCATTCACATTCCAGGACATACTCTCGGACATATCGCCTATTATTTTTCTAAGGATGAACTTCTCTTTACGGGCGACACACTCTTTTCACTTGGATGTGGACGGCTGTTTGAAGGCACGCCGGAGCAAATGGTCTCTTCGCTTAAGAAACTCATGACTCTTCCTCCCACCACCAAGATCTACTGTGGCCATGAATACACAGAAAAAAACTCCCGATTTGCATTGACGTTGAAACCGGAGGATCCGGCCCTTCAAGATTTTGCTACCCACATTCGGGAGCTGCGCGCCAAAGGCTTACCTACACTCCCCACCCTTCTCAGCACCGAACTAAAGTTAAATCCCTTTCTCCGAATATTGGAAAATGAGAATGCTTTGGAAACATTCATTAAACTGCGTCAAATGAGAAATACTTTCTAACTGTTCTCGTTTAATTCGTTTGAGGTCGCTCGGCACCCAACGAAAGCCTGTCTCCAAAAGAATCGGCGTCCTTAGAATGTTTAAATGACGTCCGGGACGACAGCGATCGAAGAGGAAAAGCGGCAATTTGAACGCGATTATTACGATCATCACAATACGGATTGTGAAACGCTGGATCGCGTTCTCTTTACGACGATCGAAGCACTTAATCAGGCGAGAATTGAATATGCTCTCATTGGCGGAGTCGCCGTTCGAGGTCTAGGGCGTCCCCGAGTGACCAACGACATTGATATTTTTGTAACGCCGGATCAGTCGGAACGCGTGCTCGATGAACTCGCGAAGCGAGGATTCGAAACAGAAAAGCGAGATCCTCATTGGCTCTTTAAAGCATGGCGAGACGACATCCTAGTCGACATTATTTTTAAATCGACAGGGGGAATTTACTTTGACGATCAAATGCGGAAGCAAGTGAAGACCGTGAACTATAAAAATGTGGAACTGAAAGCTGTTTCTCCCGAAGATTTCATCGTCATCAAATCAGCCGCCCATCAAGAAGTCAGCCCTCAACACTGGTTCGACGCCTTAGCTGTTCTCGTTCGAGGACAAATCAATTGGGAGTATTTGATCGACCGAGCGCGGCATGCGCCAAGGAGAGTGCTGTCACTCCTCATTTACGGGCAATCGATCGACATTGGAGTGCCCGATGAAGTGATTGTGAAATTGATGCAGTCGCTTTACTCCCCTCAGCTTCTGAAGGAGTCGTCGTGATTCGTGTCGCAGCCGTTGGCGATCTTCACTACGATCGGCACTGTCGAGGTCGTTGGGCGCATGAATTTGAATTACTCAACGAAAGTGCCGATCTGTTTTTAATGGCGGGCGATCTCACTCAGATTGGAACGGCAGAAGAAATGGAGGCCCTTGCTTCCGATCTCCGTCATTGCTCCATCCCTAAAGTTGCAGTGCTCGGCAATCATGACTTAGAGACGGATCTTCAAGACACGGTTACCGACATATTGGAGAAAGCGGGTGTCGTCGTGCTGGAAGGTGAAGCGCTTGAACTCGACATAGCAGGCGAGGCATTGGGAATCGCCGGGACCATGGGATTTGGAGGCGGTTTTTGGGGAGCATCTGCAGCGGAATTTGGCGAGCCGGAAATGAAAAATTTTACCATTCGAACGCGAAGGATGACCGCGAGTTTGGAAACCGCTTTGCGATCTTTGCAGACAAAGTATCGCATCGTTTTGATGCATTACTCTCCCATCAGAGAAACCCTGGTTGGAGAACCACCAGAGATTTTTCCCTTTTTGGGCAGTTTTCATTTTGCAAATGCAGTTGATGCGATCGGGGCAAACTATATTTTTCATGCTCATGCTCATCGAGGAAAGGAAATGGGGAGCACTCCTGGAGGAATTCCCGTCAGAAATGTAGCTCTGCCGGTCATCCGAGAGCCGTACAGAATATACAGTCTAGGCGACGAAGGCACTTTGGTGTGATCCAAGCCTATGAACGACATTTGGAATAAAACTTGGTCTAACGCTTTTGCCCATCGGCTTAGTTTTTTAATCGATGGAAAGGCTTACTTCGACGCTCTTGCGCTCAGCATTGAGCAAGCTCGCCATTCCATTTCAATTTTAGGATGGGATGTCGATCCGCGCATTCAGTTACAACCTGGCCAATCCACCGAGTCGCTGAAGTCTTTGCTGATTCGCGTGGTGCAAAACAATCCCCAGCTGCATGTGAGAATCGTGGCATGGGACTTTAAACTTTTTTATTTTAGAGAGCGTGAATTTTCTGATCTCACCACGAGCTCCCTAGGAGGGCACGAGAGAATTCAATTTGTTTATGATGATGGTCTGCCCCTCGAAGCATCTCGCCATGAAAAGATGATCGTCATTGATGATCAAATCGCTTATCTCGGCGGTATTGATCTTTCCCATGGACGATGGGATACGCCCGCGCATGCTCGTGAGGACTGGCGAAGACGCGGGCCCGACGGCACGGAATACCCGCCCCATCACGACATTCAAGTCATGTTCGACGGACCTGCGGCTCGGGCCTGCGGCCAATATTTTCGAGAACGGTGGAAGCAGGTCACAGACATGGAGATTGACGACATCCCGCCCGTTTCTGAAAAACGATGGCCCATTAAGAGAGTTGATTTTGCAAACACGCGTCTCGGGATCATCCGAACGAAAGCGGCGTACGGTGTTCAGCCTGCCATTCGAGAAATTGAGTCCACGGTGCGGGAATTACTAGAGCATGCTTCGCGGCGCGTATTCATTGAGGGGCAATATCTCACTTCGGAACTTGTGGCGGAGCAGTTAAAGAAGCTGCTTCGTCAGCCTGAAGGACCTGAGATTATCATTCTTTTGCCCGAAGCGTCTTCCAGCTGGATTGAAAAAGCCACAATGACATTTCTTCAGATTCGAGTTCTCGAAGAATTGAAACAGGCCGATCGCTTTCAAAGGTTGGGCGCGTATTGTCCAAAGAATTTGTTGATGAATAAGGAAGGCTGCCTTCACATCCATTCGAAACTTTTGATCGTCGATGATCGCTGGATCCTCTTCGGTTCCGCGAATCTCACGAATCGATCTTTGGGCTTAGACTCCGAACTAAATATCGTTTTTGAAAGCGACTCCTCGGAAGTTCTTCTACTCGCTCATCGCCTTCTCGCAGAACATCTAGGAGTTCCGGTGGCGCTCTTTTCTTCGGTGGCGTCGGATCATCAACATAAACTCGTTCCAACGATTCAATACATCAAGGAGCGGCAATGCGATCGACATCGCACACTCATGGATGCTTATTCGCGAAAGGAACCGGACGCTAAAGAGCCCCTCATTCATCCGAGCCTTTCCGATCCTTCGCGTCCCGTCGGAGCGTTCGAGTTCCACGAATTTACTTCTGATCGATCGAGTGCACGAAGAAGACGCTTGATCATTTACGGGATAGGTCTTTCGCTAGCCTGCGCCGCGACTATTCTGATTTGGCATTGGATAGCGCGAGAGAATTTGAGCGATTTTTTAACTTGGATGACGATCGAGCA
Organism: Bacteriovoracaceae bacterium UBA2394; assembly: GCA_002343335.1. Lineage (GTDB taxonomy): Bacteria > Bdellovibrionota > UBA2394 > UBA2394 > UBA2394 > UBA2394. The sequence continues at coordinate 5,359 of DDSI01000218.1, read as the reverse complement.
TCGGGAATCGAGTTGGATTCCTCTATTGATAAGTTCCATGCTGCTATTGGCCAGTCTTGCGATGATGCCCATCGTCTTTGTCACAATCGTGTGCATAGTTCTCTTTGGTCCTTTTCTTGGAGTGGTTTATTCTTCTTTAATTTCAATCCTAAGCGCCTCGTTAGGATTTCTACTCGGAAGAATTTTTAAGCAACCGATGTTCTATCTGATGGAGAGTTTCCGACTAAAAAACGTCGCGCTTAAAATGAGAAAGCGCACAGCGCTCACCCTTTTGGCCGTAAGATTGTTGCCCATCGCGCCCTTTACCATTGTCAATCTTGCTGCGGGAGCTATGCGATTTTCCTTCTTACCATTTTTGTGCGTGACGCTCATCGCCCTTCTGCCGGGACGACTTTTTTTTTTAATCGTAGGCGAATCTTTATTTTCGTATATTCGAAAACCCAATCCCGGAAGTCTCGTGACTTTTGTCCTCACAACGGCCCTTGGCCTTGTTCTTTTAAAAAAACTCTACCAAAAACTTCGTCAACGATCGGGGATAAGAACATGAATATTCGAGTGCTCACTCTAAACATTCATAAAGGATTGAACGCCTTTGGACGGAAGTATGTCTTAGAATCTCTACGTCGGGCCATGCGAGAATTAGACGCGGATATACTTTGCCTTCAGGAAGTCGTCGGGAGAAATTTATCTGAAAGCGAGACACTCCAATCTCAATATGAATATCTAGCAGACTCCATTTGGTCCCACTACTCGTACGGACAAAATGCCGTTTTGGAAAATTTCCAACATGGGAATGCAATACTAACGAAGTTTCCGATCGAAATGGAATTTCATTTAGATCTCGCCGTGCGACCTTATGAACGACGTGGGCTTTTGCATGTCATGGTCGATGCCGACGCGCTTCCTTCGCGTTTACATTTGCTGTGTACTCATTTGGGACTTCGGAGAAGTGAGCGGCGCATGCAGATTCGAAAAATCGTTCAATACCTAGAACTTATTCCGAAGGAAGATGCGGTCATTTTGGCAGGAGATTTTAACGATTGGGGAACAGGGGAAACGCACCGATTACTGGATCCTGCGCTTGGATTTCAAGAAGTTCATCTCGCGCTTCGCGGCAAATACGCGCGGACCTTTCCATCCATTCTGCCGTTACTTCAATTGGATCGAATTTACTTTAAGAATATGAATGTCTTATCTGCCATGAAAAGGGGTTGGGGATCGAGGTATCTCTCGGATCACTGCATTGTAGGAGCCGAGCTCACCCTGCGACGCACCGAAGGCGAAAGCATGGCATCATAATGAGGTGAGCAAAGAGGACATCACCTCGGAATTCGAGAGCGATGCGAAACCTCGCCGAAGAGCGAGTTGGCTTGACCGCATGCAGTCCCGATATATATGGACGAGCTTCGGCCTCCTGAGCGCCCTCATTCTTCTCTTTCAAACGCAGACCGAGTTTCAAGCTCTGGAAACGCTCGACCGCCTTTGGTACGTGGCTAAACAATCTTACCAACGACAAGGATATGGAATTGCAAAGAACTACCGTCCTTCGCCTCGGGTGCAGCTCCTTCAACTCCCGTACGCAGATCCTACCGACTTCTGGTTTGACGAGGAAACGAAAGAACTTCTCGCAAAAACGATCGAGAATTATCAAGGCCCCGTCGTGCTTCGATTCAATCCTGCGCGGCTTCAGAAAGATCCTATTTTAAATTCCATCCTTTCCAAATCGAATGTGATCAGACCTTTTCGATTTGATGTTCCACCGGTGCTTGTTGGATTTGAGGAGAGTAAAAAAATAGAAGAAATGATTTCTCAGTCGATTGAATTCCCCAATGCCTTCAAGCGACTTTCTCAACGCCCTTGGATTGTGCCTCAAAATGAAAAATATTTCTCGGAAGGGAAATGGCATGGAAATACAAGGACGAGCTTGGATGGAAATTTAAATACGGTGATGCATTTTCCACTCGTAAGCCCTGGGGCATTTCGACAGACTCCTTCCGTCGCTCTTCCCGCCCTCACCATGATCGCAAAATGCGAATCCTACTTTTGGAGATTTGATGGCGCTTTGGAACTGAAGCAATGCTCGGAAAGAGGTGATCGCGTGCTCCGGTTGGAAGCCAATCTGCCCCTCTTTTTCTACCGTCATGCGCTTACTGAAGTGAACTGGGAAGAATTCACTGCGGGAAGGATTCAAAATCAAGAAGCGATTCTCATTGTCGACATCAACGACGAATCCATGAAGTTCGTCAATGCTTTTGGAAATCGACTTTCCTGGGCGGAAGTGGTCGGGACGGCGTTAAATAATGTCATCCAAAGACATTCTCCTTGGCGTGCGCCATGGTTTCCATGGGCGGAATTAGCGATCGCAGTACTTCTCATAGCCGCCTTTTATTTGATTTCGTTGCGCCTTCGATTCGAGATGACGCTCGGATTCGTACTCCTTGGAATCATTTCGGCTATTGCCTTCGATTTCATTGCGACGATGCTTTGGAATATTCGTACTCAACCCACCGAAGAAATTTTAATGATTGTCATTGCTGGAGCGCTCGCTATCGCGACACGCGCCGTCTCCGAGTGGAAGCATCGCTCCTTTATGGAAGAGGCATTTCGAGCCTACATGGGCGATCAAAGACTTCGTCGAATCATGACGGCCAATCAGCCGCTCAAACTGCAGCGTCGAAAGGAAATGCTTACGACTTTGTTTTTGGACATCAGCAAATCGACGCAATTGTTGAAAGGGCTTTCTCTGGATGCTGCTTCAGGTGTGATGGATCGCTTTTTTAAAATTGTAGATCCCATTTTATTTGCTCATGGGGGTTGGATCGACAAAACTATGGGAGATGGATTCCTTGCGGTGTTCGGCGATGCGGAGGACGGAGTGCGTCCGGAACAAACGGCATGGCGAGCTATGTCTTCTGCTCTTAAAATTCAGTCTCAATTGAAACGCTCACAGGAAGAGATCGACGCTCCCATGGAATTGAAAGTTCGCATTGGGGTAAATACAGGCTTAGTCGAAATTGGAAACTTCGGATCAGAGCATCACATTGATTACTCGGTCTCCGGCGATGCCGTCATAGTAAGCAAGCGATTGGAGGAAGGTTGCGTACCCGGCGAAATCCTTGTAGGTGAAGCGACTTATAATTTTGGCAAAGGACGCTACGATTTCGAACCGCGAGAAGTGCGCGTGAAAAATGAAAGCAAAGTACTAAAAGCGTTCTTACTCAAAGGAAAGATTCAGGAAGATACCAGCGATGATTCAAAGTTGGAGATTAAGCGACTCTCTAAACCCTTTGAAGATGAAAACACGATTTCCAAGATTCGAAAATTTCTGAAGCGCCCACAATCCTCTGGAGGAGCGGAATCTTAAGATATTGAAATTCTGACCATTTTGACTCCTAGGTCAAAATGGTCAGATGCGTTATCTCACGCCTCTCGACTTCATCGCTTCCACAAATTCATTAAAATTTGTAGCGAGCTCCGTGAACGAATCGTTTTTTCGAAAGCGAACTGCGCCCGGCCATTCTTTTTGATCAATGGCATGGCGAAGAATCTTATTCATTTTATAGATGGGGCCCGTCATGCGATGAGTAAGGATGGTCAAATAAATGCAAAGAAAGAACAAAAAGGCGGCTGCGAGCAATCCATAATAAAACGCAATGTCGCCAAGGGGTTTAAAGAGAACTTCTTTGGCCACCGCCTGATCACTGAAGCTGAGATCTCGCAAATTCTCTGGCGAAGTGACATTGGCGTAGTAAGTGTAGAAAACGGTGATCAAGGCCGCCACGAAGACCACAAAGAGTAAGCTCACTTTGAAGAGAATATTGAGCTGAACTTTGTAATTGATGAGAAATTTCTTTCGCTTCCAATTCAATCGCATATCTCATGATAACGAAGGGGGGTGTAACCGCTAAAGGAGATTTCCATAATTTATTCTGTAACCCCTCGAAATCACAGGTAACTTCAGGTGTAATTCTGTTCATTGCGCTTTGCGGCGATACTTAGAAAGACGACGAAGGGAGGCATTTAACATGAAATCGCCGTCATTTCACATTCGCTCAGCGCGCGGATTTTCGATTATCGAACTGCTCATCACAGTTGCGATTCTCGGCGTGCTCGCCGCGATTGCCGTGCCCGCGTTTAATAAGCGCGTCTTTGATGCCAAAGAAGTCGACATGATCAAGCAAGGTCGCGAAGCCTTCCGCGATCAAATGCGGGTGAAACAACTCACCGGAACATTTACGGAGTGCATCTCAGGGTGTGATGAATTTAATCTACTTTATCGCCCTTCCCAAAATACTAAGATCAATTTAATTACCGGCGCCATACTGTTTGATCCGTCAAACTATCCAAATGGAAAATTTTCTTTGACGGATTTAGGTTATACCAACGTCCCGAGCCGACGGAATACCTTTGGAATCATCAGAGACACTGATACCCACACCGACAAGATGCTAATGGGTTTGGAAGCAGACCTCTTAGGCAATAATACGTCACTTCACGTCATTGCCTTTGATGAAAGCGGAAACATGCATACGCTTTGCGATCAATGGAGTGGTCAGAGCAATGGATCTTTATATTCAACTTGGATTGCAGGAGGAACGCTCAAATGCAATCAAACCTCTTCAGATACGTGTGTTGGGGATGATTGCAATGAATGCACCGAAGGTGATTGCGGTATCTAAGGTTTTCAGGGGGAGTAACTATGAGGGAATTTTTCATTTGGCTTGCAGCGTTTGTTATACCACTGACCGCTTTGGCGGAAGGTGAGCCGGCACCTCAGCCTCCCCCACCTAATGAATGCGTAGGGCCGAACTGCCCATTTTAGAAAAGTTTGCAGAGCTCTCAATTAACAAAGGGGATTCTGAATCATTCAATCTATTTAGAACGCTTAGAGATGGCATAAAGCTTGCGATCAATTACCTCGGGTCTATGGGACAGGTCTGGGCAATGAAACGAATAAAGGAACCTGTGCGTGAAAACCAATGCTCTCAGATCTGTCGGCTACCTTAGCTCGCTCCTTGCGATTTCCCTTTCCTCAATTCACTGTAGCGGCGGATCCTCTAAGTCCGGCGGCGACACTCGCGGCGATGAATTTCCCTTCGCTTCTGTGGTTACGGCTCAACCTGAAATTAACGTAGTGATAGACGGAGAAACCTGGACAGTTGATTCTCCCCGAGAAGTCTATTTGGGAAGAAACGAGATGGGCGGCGATCCGATTGAAAAAACCATCACCATTCAAAATAATGGAAGCGCTCCCTTACTTTTGAAAGACTTACAAGTTCCCTCGGAGGTTTCACTGGTGGGATTATTCCCTTCGGTCCTTGGCGCGGGTCAAGAAGCCTCCTTCGGGGTTGAGCTTTTG
>DDSI01000283.1 GCA_002343335.1 Bacteriovoracaceae bacterium UBA2394 | reverse complement strand
ATACTGGCGGGGAGTGGAACGCAAAAAATTGGGGTCATCGCTTACGGTTCGAGCGACGATCCAATGTTGGAAGCACTCCATTTGCTAAAGAAGGAGTATCAGCTTTCCGCGGACTATTTGAGAGTTCGCGCTTTTCCATTTAGCGGTGAGGTAGAGAAGTTCATTGCCGCGCATGAGATCGTCTATGTGGTGGAGCAAAATAGAGATGCCCAGATGGCCAGTTTGCTTCGCATGGAGGCTTCAATTTCTGCGCATGCAGGAAAATTGAAAAGCATCGTCCATTTCGATGGCCTGCCCATTCATGCGCGTCTCATTGCCAATCAAATTTTTGTTTCCGAGGAATCTCGGAAGAATCTTGTGAGGGTTGCATAATGAGCGAAGCAGAAGCACGCGCAAATCCAATGTTGACGCCCAATCGAGTGGGTTTGACGAAAAAGGAATATGGAGGTGCGGCCTCTACCCTTTGCACAGGATGTGGTCATGATTCTATTACGCTCCACATTATTTCTGCCTTTTATGAATTGAACATTGAGCCGAATCGAGTGGCGAAGTTCAGTGGAATTGGATGCTCGTCAAAGACTCCCGCCTATTTTCTTTCTCGCGCGCATGGATTCAACTCNNTGCGAATCGTCATATGATTAACATTGCGGTGAGTGGCGATGGAGACACTGCGAGTATTGGAATGGGGCAATTTGTTCACGTGCTTCGTCGTAATCTCCCGCTGCTTTATGTGGTCGAAAACAATGGCGTGTATGGACTTACCAAAGGACAATTTTCTGCGACGTCTGATCGCGGCTCGGCGATGAAGAAGGGGGATGTGAATAAATTTGAATCCATCGACCTCTGCTCGATGGCCATCGATTTGGGATGTGGGTTTGTGGGCCGTTCATTTTCAGGGGACGCCAAGCAGATGGTTCCGCTCTTGAAGGGCGGTCTCAGACACCGGGGCCTGGCCTTTTTGGACGTCATCAGTCCCTGTATCACGTTCAACAATCACGAAGGCTCCACAAAGTCCTATAAATTTATGAAGGACAACCATCAGCTTATTCATGAAATTGGATTTGTTCCTTCTTATACTCCCATCGAAGTGGACTATGCTCCCGGCACCGTAAAGACGGTGCAGCTCCCGGATGGTTCACACATTACACTCAAAAAAATCGAAAGAGATTACGATCCTACGAATCGAAAGGCCGCCCTCGATTTACTTGTGGAAGCTGAGGAGAAGGGAATTTTTCTCACGGGACTTTTCTATGTCGATCCAAACTCAGTTCCATTTCAGGACGTTGAGAAGCTTTCACAGACGCCGCTTGTAGAAATGAGCATGGATACTTTGCGTCCCCCGGAGTCGGTCTTGACCGAAATCATGAATGAGCTCAAATAGGTCGCCCATTCACAACTGGAAATGGAAAAAATTTTCAGAACTCACGGCGACTGAACTGTACGAATTGCTAGCGCTTCGATCGGAAGTTTTCATTGTCGAGCAGGACTGTCCTTATCAAGACGTCGATGGCGTCGATGTTAAATCTCAGCATCTCCTCGGCTATTTATCGGACGGGACTCTGGCGGCTTATCTTCGAGTGCCGGAGGCGGGTGTGAAATATTCTGAACGTTCGATTGGTCGGGTTGTAACGTCTCCCAAGGTTCGACGGCAAGGTGTAGGGCGATTGCTGATGGCAGAGGCTCTCAAGTATCTTTCGAAGGAGGCAATTCGCATTTCCGCGCAAGAATACCTTCGAGAGTATTACCAATCTTACGGTTTTCAGGTGGTCCATGGACCCTACGATGAAGACGGCATTCCGCACCTAGAGATGCTTAAACCCGCGGATTGAGGGGTTTTGCGGCACCTTGCATCCAAAATCGAGTGTGCTATATAAGGACTCAGCTTTTGGTTACGGGTTTCCGAAGGCAGATAAACGAACAACAATTTTCTAAGCATGACTGTCCCGAAGCGATTGGGCGGTCAGGGGGTTTAATTTATGAAATCTATCTATGCAGTGGGTTTTGCATTGGCTTTATCCTCGCCTTCAATTCTTTGGGCGGGCGTTTCAAGTGCCGAAAGGGATGAAATTTCTTCTAAAATGAAAGACAAGGTGATTCTGGAATCCGCGGAGTTAAGCACGATCGATCGTAAAATTAGCTTTATCGACCGACTGACAATCGAAGATCAGGCCACGCTTTCTGTGCAGGAAGCTCGTAAGGCCTATGACCTGGAAAGATCCGGGGCTTTTAAGAAAGTTATGCTTTCTCAAGCGCTGGTCAATGAACTCGAAGGTCGTCGCACTCTTTCAAAAGAGGAGCTAGAAACGCTCTTATCCTCCACCAAAAAGGATTTACAGGCTGCGATTGAAGAAGCCGCCGCTCAACAGGGTGAACCAAGAGCCGTCACTGTTGGTCAAATGCGTCGCAAAATTCGCCAAGAAGCTGGAGCAAATGCCGATATCGAATCCCGGCAATTCTTCGGAGTGAACAATCCGTCTAGTTTGCCGGCGAATCAAGTGCTCTACATGAGCAATTCCGGTGCTCCTACCTCTCCAAAAGTGCAAGAGTTGCAGCTTGTCGTGAAGGCGATTGAAGTCATTTTAGAAGATCGCGCTCGCGAAGCCGCCGCAGTAAAAGTTACGGGCGGAAGTCGTTATGGTCGCTTGATAATGCTNNGCATGACCCATTTGAAAACTTAGGTTGAGAAAAAGCGGGCGCTAGCCCGCTTTTTTTATGGCATGCCCTTTGCACTTAAAATGTCCAAAGGGATCTCGAGGATGACTATTTCACTTCTCATTTCAATACTGACGGTGGCGTCTCCCACGGCCGGGGTATCTACGACTGCTCAAAAGGTGATTTCTTCCATCGATACCCAAAGAATATATACGGATAAAGCGGGGGAGGCTGAAACCAACCTCAGCCAGATTAATTCGTTTGATGTCGCTTCCCGAATTGAACGTATCTTCATTTTTGACGAGGGTGCGAAGGAAGAGACAGCGGCTTCCTCCAATCCTTTGCGGGCCGTGATCGAGTTTCAAGATGGCAGTCGCTTAGAGTTAGAGTTTCGTAATTTTTCAAAGTCGAAGTTGCGGCTTTTGCAAGAAGTGGGAAGGTATAGTCGAGCGACTCTGTCAGACTTGGATCATGCCAAGGCTAAGGTATTCACCTTGCCGGATCTGAATGCTCTTTTGTGGCATGTGGGAGCTGCGCCGTTAAAATTCGCAAATGGAGATTTAGGCGACGAAGGCTACTCTCGGGTGAAATTTGTAGCAGAGAATTCAGAAGAACGAAGTATCACTCTTGAAGAGTATTCACGTTTGAAAGCGGAGGGCACTTTGCGACAGACGAGTGCTACTCGCGCTCCGGTCGTCGCGAGCGATAATTCTACCGACTTTTTCTCTAAAAAATGAGAAGCCCCGGAGCTTTTACAACTCCGGGGCGGGTCATTGGTTCGGTGTGGGTTTCACTTGTTCTTGAAACCTAAGCAACAAACTTAAAGACAAGGATTGGTTGTATCTTCTCCCGGTAGAAAAAATGCATCCGCGGGCACTACTTCCCAGCCTCGGTTAAGAAGCCCGTTGAATGGAGCTTTTGGAGTAGAGGTGTGAGAATCAAAAAAGTAATCATTCGCTTGTTTTCCGCATTCGACATCGGCCACATGCGTAGCCACTTCAGCGTTGTCGAGACGTCTCCAGAGGAGAGTCATCGCGATGTGGTAACGAGGTCCTTGAAAGTAATCGAGCTGAATGGGAAAGTTCGAATCGCGTTTCATCTCGACGATTTTTTCTACCGCCGAACATTTAGCTTTCTCAGCATGGACACCGTCGTTTGCAATCAACGTTTGAAGGCCTGAGCCTGTATCGATTCTCAAATTCGATCCGTCGTCAGCAATCAACATGAATTCGTAGAGTCCTTCGTCGCGATCGGCCGGCAAACGAAGGTTGGCCGAGTACTGCATACCAAACCATTCATTCAAGGTTTCGTCCGTTCCCGGTATCGAAAGAGCCATAGTAGGATCACTCATCGAGAAAAAGCCTTGGCTAAATTGTCTGGAAAAGACATCCACGCGGTGAATGATGACTTCTCGATCGATCGAATAACGTGGCACGGATTGATTCGTCATAGGGTCCAACTCAAAGAAGGACGCAAAATTGTGAATACTTCCCGACTGCGCTGCAGGCACGTAGACGATTTCTTGGCTGAGCAATCCATTTCGTGCGTCGGACCCTTGGTTACCGGTATCGAAGGACTCGCATACGGGGTTTTTAATAATGACCGTAGGAGTGGGCGTTGGGGGGTTCGCGAAAGTTCGTTCCTTAAATCCACCGCCACCGAGATTTTGGTCTTCGCCGTTTAAGTCTCGCTCATTGAAGTCGAGATTGCTTCCGGCGCAGCCAGTGAGAAGCGAGGCACTTAGAATGACTTGTACTGAGTTCCTTCCGAGCTTCATGACGGTCTCCTGTCACTCAGAAAGCAGCAAGTTTAGGGCCAGAGAGCGAATCTGCTAGGACTCGATTGGAGTTAGCAACTTTTGTTGCGCGATTGAAGAAGCGTGGCGAAATGGCCTCGCGGTCTTTCCTTGCATAGGCAGTTATGCCATGGAATTTTTGCGCCTTTGGCGAAGTCCTAATTAAGGATCTCAAGTTCTCCGAGATCTTGAACGTGCATCTTTGGACCTTGCTCAATTTTGCGAGCTCGATCGAGAGCGATTTCCGTGCGGGCCAACCAGTCCTGGCCGAGCTCTTTATTCTGCAGTTCAGTCACGCCGATTTGAATGTCTAAACCTCGGCCTTCCAATTGGCCTGAAAGTTGCGTGATCAGATTGGAACCGATTGTCTCAGCCTTTTTCAGAGCGGTCTGAGGAAGCAAAACGATGAACTGGTAATCGTTATAACGAACAATTTTGTCGCCCTTACGGAAGAATTGTTTCAAGAATGCCGCCATTCGCCCCATGAGATTCGCAGCTTCGACGGATTTTAACGATTCACCTGAGAGCTCAATCAAAATCATGGAGCAACCCTCGAACGTCATCCATTTCAATCGATCCCATTCTAAAAATGAGTTGAGGTACTGTCGGTTTAAACATTGAGTTTCCAAATCGCTCATGCCGTAGGCATCCGCTATGTTTTTGGATTCTGGAATGCTCACTCGATTGTAAATTAATTCGTGCTCCCGAATAATCTCATCCGTGATGTCCCGAAAGACCACGACCGCACCTATTTTGCGTTCGCCAACAGCGATGGGTGAGGCGGTGAGCAAAACAAACCGAGTGTGATCATTTTTAAGCTTCAACTTGGCACGAGTTTGAACTCGCTCTCCATATTCAAGAGCTTGCTTTAGAATATTCCGAGATGGATCAAGCGGTGTAATCGCGATGCCAGCATCTTTACCGCTAAAAATACTACGGCCCTTCAATGAATCAAAATTTTCATTGAGAAGAGTAAGGGCAGCATCGTTCACTCGCTCGAGTTGGCCTTTCAAATTGAGAAAGATTACCGCTTCCGTACTTTCTCTTAAAAGAGTTCCAAATTGGGAACGCGTACTATCGAGAAGTCTCGAGGACTTCATCGAATTCCAGACAAATAGAAATCCTCCGAGCGTGAGAAGACCAATGGCCAACAAGAGATAGTGAAGACAGTAGCCGACAAGCCGATAAAAGAAATTAGATGCTGCGGCATCGTAGACGAGTAACGCGGAAGCTGTCCCATTAATCGCAGGTACCGGTGCAAAGGCGGAAATCGTTAGATCTCCGAATTGGCGATGAATCCCCGTGGTGGCGCCAAGATCGGATTGAAAGGCGGATAGCTTTTCGGCCGCTCCCCAGTAGGGATCTCCCTTCCGCACATTGGGGCGAGTGGAGGAGACCACGCGATGGGGTGTTTCTCGTAGGTCTACAATAGTTAGGCTACCGCTCACTTTAAATTGATTCGCCAGTTCAAAGAGCTGTTCCTGCAGTTGACTATCCGTCTCGGTTTGAGAATCCTTGGTGGCGAGCGACTGCTCTACCGCAGAAGCGGAAATGAGCCTGGAAGCAGAAAAAGCGATGCGCTCTAACGAGGAACGTTTCTCAATAAGGAGGGAACGCAAGTCTTGATAGAGAAAGTAGCCTCCTACGAAAAGGAGAAGGCCAACTAAAAATGAGCCAAAGATCTGAAGCTTTCGCTTTTCCAAATTCAATTCCTGCATCCCAATCTATGGACAATCTTCTGCAACAAAAAATTGAAGCACGTACTCAGCTTTTGGGTCATCAGATATTTGAGCAGAGCCGATTAAATCCACTCGGGAAGGGGTTTTGGATCTCGAAGATCATGGAGCTGGCGACAGGGAATGCGCGCGTGAAGACGCAGCTATTTCGATTTGTGGATGTGTTGCCGGTTTTGAAAACTCCCGCGCAGCGGAAGGATCACTTGATTGAATATTTGCAGGCTCCTTCTTCAAAGACGAAGTGGCCGATGATCTTGAGAGTCGCGACGGCGATGATGCGAGTGCCATTTATCAACCGAGGTGTAGTTTCACTCTCGGATTTTCAGGTTCGTCAGATGGCTAATCACTTTATCGTGGGAGAGACGTTGGACGAGGCTCTTCCTAAGATAACCGCTCGCCGAGAGCATGGTTTAGCGTTCACACTCGATATTTTGGGCGAGGCTGTGGTGGCAGAAGACGAAGCTCAGCACTACTACGATCGCTACTTAGAATTGATTGAAGGTCTCGGAGCTCGCTCCTTAAAGGAGCATCCAATTTTGGATCGTTCTTCGCTCGGAAGTATTCCACCGGTCAATATCTCTGTGAAAATTTCTGCATTGGACTGCCGAGTAGATTCGGTGGCGTATCAAACGAGTCTGGATCGCTTAGAGCAAAAGCTCGTTCCTCTGATGGCGACCGCTCAAAAAAATGGCGTTTTTATTAATTTCGACATGGAGCAATTTGCTCTGAAGGAATTGTTCCGGGATTTATTCAAGCGCCTCATTTCACGCCCAGAGTTTAAGTCTTATCGTCATTGGGGAATTGTGGTGCAGGCCTATCTTCGATCCGCTGAGGAAGATGTGCGCGACTGGATTCAATTTGCAAAAGAGCGCGGTACGCCATTTACCATTCGTCTCGTGAAAGGCGCGTATTGGGATTACGAAAAAATCGTGGCCGATCAAAATGGTTGGGAATGTCCGGTCTTTTTAAAAAAATCCGAATCGGACGCTTCATTTGAAAATTGCGCCAGATTGTTGCTCGAGGCTTATCCGCATATCGAGTTGGCTGTGGGTTCGCATAATATTCGATCCATCGCGTACTGTCTTGCGACCGCCGAAGCTCTCGGGTTGGCCTCGAATGCACTTGAAATACAAATGCTCTTTGGAATGGCGGAACCTTTCAAACAAGCACTGGTAAAAATGGGATATCGAGTGCGTGAGTATGATC
>DDSI01000188.1 GCA_002343335.1 Bacteriovoracaceae bacterium UBA2394 | reverse complement strand
AAAGAAAAACAGCGAGCACGATAGGAGTAAGCCAACGCATAGGTTATTTAAACTGCAGAGGATGTGCCAAAGGACCCCGATTCGGCGAGCTACAAGTCTTTGAAATAATTCAGCATTTGTTGACCATTTCCCGTCGCTATCTGCAACTCGGGCACAATGGTCCGAAAATATGCAAACTTTGCATAGTGAGGCCGCTACGGCGCAATCAATGCGGAAACCTTCATGACACGATTCTTGCTTTCAATATGAGCGGTGGTGCGATTGAAAACATTTTTACTTCTCCTAACATTTTTATTGCCGGCCTTTGTTCTAGCAAATCCTATAGCGGACCGCATTTTAGTTCAGCGTGGATATTTCAAGCAGGAGAGGGAGACCATCTCTGGGAAGCATATTGTTTATACAAAGAAAACTTCCGCCAACGATCCAGAGTTGGTGGTCGTCATCAGCGATCGATGGCTGCGTTTGGCTCAAAAGGACTCTCCAGGGCAAACGATGGGCGGATATCTTCCGCGCTATTGGGTTTTCTCATTTAACGAGACAAATCCTGTCATCGTACTTTCTGAAAATGCAGCGAGTTCGGAGCAATCTTTTATAGTGGCTCTTGATCATGAAGAGCGGCACGAGAAAAACTATCGATTAGCGCGTGATCGGTTGAACATTCCGCTTTACGGAGTGGATCCTACAACGGACATGTCCGTTCGCCGAGCTTGGAAATTAATCGATGAGTGGACGGCGATGGCTTCTTCGCCGTTAAAGGAGTTATCCTCTAAGGGGCAGCGGGAAATGAGGACGCTCCTAAAGGAAGCGCTTCAATTGCGTAGACAAATCTTGGACGCCGACTATTTGAAGTTGGGAGTGATGATAAAGGATGACGCAATCTTCGATCTGATGAACTTGCAAGTCAAAATCAAACGCGTGCAGGAAATTTTAAGTACGGCAAATTATGATTTTGACTATCCAAATATCCCTCCTCTGAGTTGTGATTTTATGTTGCGCAATCTAGGAAACCTTAAAAAGCTCGCTCAATGAATCGCTCGAACTAACTGCTCCGCCATTCTCTGATGAGTCTGAGGGCTTGGATGTTGCTCGCAGGCAGTGGGGCGCAGTTGATTTGGAAATTCAATGATATGAATTTTTTGATCCCCGCTTTCGTTGAAGGCTTTTTTAACTCGGGTGAGGGCTGTCCTTACTGTGTGAATGGAGGGTTCCAGTAGTACTGGCCCAATTGCTAAAAATATGCGAGCGCGTGGATGGTTTTTGCGCACGAGTTTTACGAGCTTCGTATAGGCATTGCGGAACTCCATTTCCGTGGGGACGGGATTGGAGAAATCATTGGTTCCAAGATTGATGACTACGACATCGGCACGCTGGTTCTCGGGAAAATTCCAGTCGATGTTTTTGCCGGCGAGCGTTTGTGTGTAGTCCTCTAATAGCGTCGTTTGCGTGGGATCATCGTGCGTGCGGCCCCAGTTATGAAAAACGCCCTTTCCAGAAAAACAAACACTTGAATACTCTGCATTTAAAATATTCGCGGCGAGCGCACCGTACGTCTTAGTCATGGACTGACTGCTGGAGCTTGCCGTGCATGGATCTTGTTCGAGTAAGCCGTAACCACAGGTGATTGAGTCGCCGATCGTTTCGATTCGGATTTTGGAGGTTCGAGGTTGAGAAATTTGTTCCCCTGCACCCACTTCAAATCCTAAAAAGCGTGTGACGCCGTACTTGGCCTCCGATTCTCGAACAATTTTCACATAATGATCACTCCAAATTAAGTTTTCGGAGAGTTTATAAGTTTTGCGCCCAGCCTCAGTTTTTAGACGATAAGGTTTTTCACTGTCGATCATGATCGAAAAATAGATGGGCTCGGATGTTTCCAAATTATCCAAGGTGATCGACACGGAATCTCCAACGAAGGTGGTTTCAATCGAATTACCCGACCAGTTGAAGAGGGGGCCCTCCGGATCGGAAAAATCAAATCGTCCGACGAAATGCGACGATGCCGTCGTAAGCCCCATCAGAAAAATAAACTTCAACACCCCGATTCCCTCCTAAATTGGGGACAGTATACGTATTTCCGAATTTAGATTGGTAATTCGGAAATACGTATACTGTCCCCAATTAAGATCCGAGTTTAATTAAGATCCGAGTTTATGCACATCCAGTTTTTAAAAACTATCTGAATTGTTTCATGGGCTTTGTTCTCAGCGTCGAATGAAAAAATCGCTCGTCATGGAGATTGGTCGAGGGGCGGAGGAGTGAGAAGGAATGACTTAAATTTAATTTGCTGCGGAGCGTCGCAAGTGAAAGGAACCCTGATTTGAGAATTGGCTCAAACATAGGGATCGGCGGAGCGCTTCAGCTTTCGCGGACAACGCAAGCAATTCAGCGTTCCATGGAGCGATTGAGCTCGGGACGAAGGGTGAATAGCGCTCGCGATGATGTGGCTGCATTCTCCATGGGCTCACGACTCGATACGCAAGTTCGAGGGCTGCGCGCAGCCATCTCGAACATAAATCAAACCAAAGGACTGTTGGCCACGGCGGAGGGCGCACTGCAATCTCAATTCGAAATCTTGCAGACGATGCGGGATTTGGCACTGCAAGCGTCGTCGACCACTCTCACCAGTGCAGAACGGCAAAATATACAAACGACGTTGAACGGTCTCTTGCAACAATTTGATCAGATTACCAATGAGACAGAGTTTAATGGCATTCATCTCCTCGACGGCAGCTTTGATACACGGGATATTCAGCTTGGATCTCGCTCCGGAGATAAACTTTCGATCGATTTGCCGAATGGAAGTTCGACTCAGCGATTGAAAAAAACGGTGGGTACGGGAAATTTTCAACTGAGACAAACCTATTCTGGATTTCCCACGAGCGGAGATATTGGAGATTTTGCCCTCGAGGACATTAATAGCGACGGGATCGAAGACATGATCGTTGGCGACGACTCCATTGGAAACGTGGTCGTTCGATTAGGACTGGGTCAGGGTAAGTTTGCAACTTCACGCACGGTGAATGTGGGGACCTCCGATTTTGCATTTGGCGATATCAACGGTGACGGTAAAAAAGACTTGGTCGTGGGATCTGGAGGCACGTCACTCTTTACGTTGCTTGGAAATGGAGACGGCACATTCCAGAGC
>DDSI01000208.1 GCA_002343335.1 Bacteriovoracaceae bacterium UBA2394 | reverse complement strand
GCGCCGCACTCATTTATTAAGTCCTTTCCTTTCACTACGGCTCTGCATTGAAGACATTTCTCCGCAATCCGCAAACAGTTTCCGACTCGTACCGTTAGAGAGGTTTGTGAACTAACTTGCTGCGTAGCACCAAATGGGGCGGCGCAGATGGAGATACTAGATTGAGAATTGGATCGATAAATAGCGCCGGATTCGCCCACTCGCTGAATCGAACTCAGCAGGCGATCTCGCGTTCCCTGGAGCGGTTAAGCTCCGGTCGTCGAGTCAGTTCGCCGCGCGACGATATTGCGAGCTACCTGCAAGGATCTCGCCTATCATCGCAAGCGCGCGGCTTACGAGCGTCTGCGCTCGGACTCAATCAAGCTCAAGGCTTGGTGGCGACGGCTATCGATGCCATTCGTACGCAACTCGATATCGTAGGACGCATGCGAGAAATCGCCTCTCAAGGCGCTTCCAAACATCTGAGTGAACAACAGCGCAAAGCTTTGCAAGCGGAATTGAAATCCATGTTTGAGGAATTCAATCGCCTGACGAATGAGACGGAATATGACGGTAAAAAGATTTTAGACGGCAGCGCGGCACTCGCTACGGTGATGCTCGGACTGAATCCTTCTTCCGCGGTGAACCTCTACACCCCCAATCTCACCGCTTCACGCACGTTTAAAAAGCTTGCGGGAACGGGCGTGTTCAACGACCGCACGACACTCGGCGTGGGCTCGACTCCCTCAGGTGTGAAATCAGGTGACCTCGATAATGACGGCGATGAAGATTTAGTTTCTGTCGACGGATCGGGAACGGTTTCTGTCATGCTGAATAATGGATTTGGAGTTTACGGAGCGCGTATGACAGCTGTGGTCGGCGCGGCCACCTACTCCATTGCACTCGACGACCTGGACGCCGACGGAATTCTTGACATTGTCTCTGCGGATCAAGGCGATAACACGGTTTCTGTATCTTATGGAAACGGAGACGGTCGGTTCACATCACGAGTCACGATGTCTGCATCCGGCGCG
Source organism: Bacteriovoracaceae bacterium UBA2394 (assembly GCA_002343335.1). Taxonomy (GTDB): domain Bacteria; phylum Bdellovibrionota; class UBA2394; order UBA2394; family UBA2394; genus UBA2394. The sequence continues at coordinate 7,742 of DDSI01000208.1, read as the reverse complement.
CCAAGATCGATTCATACGGCAGACATCAATGGTGACGGCATCTTAGATATTCTCACCGTTGGAGCGAGCGCCGCGACCGCGCAAAACTTTGCTTCGGGCATTTCGGAAATTTCTTACTTCAATATGATTGGCGCGGGCACTCGAGAAATTACCGAACTTACGATGACCACGGCTGGCGGCGCGGGCCTTCCTGAAATCACAGAGTTTGATTTCGACCCAACCTCATATCGTGAAATTACGGATGTCACCTTGCCGGCGGTAGGTGGGGTACAAGAGCAAACGCGATACACGTTCAATGGCGGTGGCAGCGCGGTCGCGGAAATCACTGAGATTACGGTGACGGACATTCCAGCTCATTCCAGCTTTGAGACAAGAGAGATGGGCTTCGGTGATGGAAGCTCCATCAATAGTGGCGATTACTTCACGCTCGATACGGGAGGATTCAGTGGAAACCACTACTATGTCTGGTTCAATGTTGACGCGGGCGGAGGAGATCCTTCTATTGGAGGACTAACGGGCATTGAAGTTGCAGTTTCTTCTGGAGACTCCGCATCGGATGTGGCTGACGCAGTCGAAGCTGCCCTCGCAAGTGACGCCCCTGGAGAATTTAACGTCACAGACGGCGGCGGCGGCGTACTAACTATTGCAAATTCAAGCTACGCTTGGGCCGAAGACACCATCACGAGCAATTCCAGCGCTGCAAATATCAGCCTCTATACTCAAGGTTACTACGAACTCTTCGACGTCACTCACGGATTCACCTTCAACACGATTAACGGCGACCAAGACTATTACGTCTGGCTCCAAATTGACGGCACCACTCTGGATCCCTCGCTTGCGGGAACCGGAATACAAGTGAGCGTCGCATCGACGGATAGTGCCGCGGATGTTGCCAGCGCAATCGCAGGGGCCATTAACTCGGCACTGGGTGGAAGCCCCGCTGCAGCAGTTGGAGATGTCGTCACCCTCACTAACGCTGTCGCTGGAGCCGTCGCAGATGGTGTAGGAACCACATCTTCTCCTGGAAGTAACATGCCCGCGCTACTTTCTACGAGTGTGACGCAACAGGGAGCCCCGGCATCTGGTTACGTACAGAGCTCGTACTTCACCCTTAACTCGCCGAGCACAAACTACTACGTGTGGCTGAATATTGATGGCGGCGGTGTGGATCCCGCACCTGGCGGCACCGGCGTACAAGTGAACATCAATTCAGCTTGGACCAACGATCAAGTTGCGGCCGCAGTCGAAGCTGCGATTGACGCCATTGGTGGCACTCCATTCAGCGCAAGTGTCTCGACAAATCAAGTCACCGTCACCAACACTGCTTATGGAACAGCAACGGATGGTGGCGCCGGAGATATGGGCGGAGCGATTACACCGGCCACGCTGATTCAAGGCGTGAATCGCGCGTACACTGGCGGAGAACATTTCACTCTCGCAGCGCCGTCTGGAAGTTACTACGTCTGGTATCAAGTGGATGGTGCTGGCGCAGATCCAACTCCGGGTGGAACTGGCATTCAAGTAAACATTGATGGCAATTATACTGCCACTCAAGTTGCATCCGCCACTGCAACGGCAATCGACGCACTCGCACAATTTGCAGCATCCAACGTCGGCGGGACCGTGACGATTACAAATGCTGCCGGCGGAAGCGTCACCGATGTTGCCAATGGAACGGTGCCCGTTGGATTCTCACGCACTGTGACGCAACAAGGTACGACGTCTTCGATGGCCAATGGCGATTACTTCCTCTTGAAGTCGCCTTCTACCAATTACTATGTATGGATCGACGTGGCGAACACCGGAGTCGATCCAACTCCCGGAGGCACGGGCATCGAAGTCAATGTCGGTTGGGACAACACCGACTCTCAAGTCGCTACCGCAGTCGCCGCCGCTATAGATGCGCTTGGGGACTTTGCAGCGTCGGCCGTAGGCGACACGGTCACTGTGACCAACGCTGCTAACGGTAACGTCGTGGATGCATCCGATGGAAACATGGGCGGCACCTTCTCCGTCAATGTCACCCAGCAAGGCGTTGCCGGTGGCGGAGGCGATATCGCAGCGGGCGATTACTTCAATATTCACTCCACGAGTGGGGCCTACTATGTTTGGTTCCGTGTTGACGGCGTGGGCGTAGATCCGACACCTGGCGGTACAGGAATTATGGTCGACATCTTATCGGGCGATACCGCCACGCAAGTTGCCACCAAAGTTGCAGCGGCCATCGATGCCACTGTGCCGTTCATTGCCAGCTCACTCGGCGACGTTGTCACTCTCACCAACGCGTCGCAAGGAACCGCGACCGACGCAACGGATGGAAATGTCGGGGGCGCATTTGGAGTGAGTGTCACCACTCAAGGTTCAGATTCCGCTCTGGAACCCGGCGATCACTTCCTTCTGAGTTCAACGACGACCGATTACTACGTCTGGTATAGCATCGGAGGCACAGGCAGCGATCCCGCCGTCGCGGGCCGAACCGGCATACAAGTAAATATTAACTTTGGAGATTCCGCTTCCACCGTTGCCACCGCCACGGCAGCAGCAATCGATGCTCAAGCGGATTTCATTTCGAGCGCTCTTGGCACCGCCGTCACCGTGACCAATGCAACAGCAGGTCCTACGACCGATATCTCCAACGGAACAATCACCGGATTTGTCCCCACGGTCACTCAACAAGGCGGATACAACATTGATGTAACGGCAAACACGATCACGCTGGCCAATCACGGATTTACAACGACGCAAGCCGTAACCTTGACCACCACGGGCACATTGCCAAATCCGCTTCTCACGGCGACGACCTACTACATCATTGCGGTGGATGCGAACACCTTGAAACTTGCAACCAGCTCCGCAAATGCGCTTTCAGGAACGGCAATCGATATCACAACCGTAGGAACCGGCACGCACACGATTACACCTTCGGGCACCGTTCCTGTGATGCACGCTCTTCTTGGAAATGGAAATCGCACATTCTCGCCCTATGCAATGACGGCCCTCGTTGGTGGAACACCCACCCACATTACTTCGGGCGACCTCAACCGTGACGGCATCATCGATCTCGTCGCTCGAGATAGCGCGGATAATACGATTTCCATTTTGATCGGCAATGGCGATGGAACCTTCCAAACTCGTGCAACTCGCACGGTCGGCGTGAGCGCCTTGTCGCATCATGATATTACGAAGCTCGCTGATATTAACGGCGATAAGATCCTTGATATTCTTACGCTCGATAGTAGCGACGATACTCTTACAATCCTCCTTGGCGTGGGCAACGGCACATTCGGATCTCGTGTAACCATTGCAACTGGAGATAGTCCCTACGGCTTGCAAGTGGGCGACATCAATAATGATGGTGCACTCGATGTGATGACCGCCGATCGCGGAGACAGCACGCTGTCCCTTATGATCGGTAACGGAGATGGCACATTCCGAACTCGCCGAACCATGACTTCAGGAACGAATCCTTCGGGTCTCACACTTGTGGATCTTGACGGCGACCGAGTGCTGGATGTGGTAAGCTCCGATGAAAGTAGTTCGACGTTGTCCATCTTCAAAGCCAAGGCAGTCAGCGTATCGGCGGTCGGAGATCTCAATGTCCATTCCGCGGACGCTTCTGAAAATCTAATCGCGATTTTGCAAGATGTTACCGAAAAACTGACCAGTGAAAGTTCAAAACTTTCGGCCCTTCACGACCGTTTGGAATCGGCGAAGAGTCATAACCTCCTCATGAGCGAAACTCTTGAGGAAGCGCGCGATCGCACGGTAGGACTCGACTACGCTGTGGAAGTCGCGGAATTCGTCCGACTGCAGATACTTGAAAATGCACAAACCGCCATCGCGGCTCAAGCGAACCTGCAACTGAAACTCGTGCTGAACCTGTTGAGATTCTAAGGATTTATTCCACCAACGGACTTTAGTCCTGAATTGTCATGGAGATCGAATCCAGGTGGCTCCGCCTTGCGAACCTCCTGGGGATTCGCTAAATGACTCTCTTATGCGGTCAAAATGGAGCATTTCCATAGGAGCTAAAGTAGCTCTCGTCTTCAGCGCTCTTTTTTTAAGTGCGGTAGAGGCTCAAAGTTCAGTGGAGACTAAGCCTATCCGCATTGGTGTGATTGCCGTTCCAGCAACCGGCCTCATTGATCTTGCAAAAGAGAAGGGATTTTTCGCTGCGGAGGACGTCGAGGTGGAACTTGTCCGCTTTAGCCTTGGCCGACTGGGGATTGATGCTCTCATCCGTAAGGAGATTGACCTGGCCGGAGCCTATGAGGGCCCCGTCGCCCGATACATTAAAGCAGATTTTCCTTTAAAGATTTTAACTACGCTACACCTAGGCTCAGATGACACGGTTCTACTGGCCGGGCCTGGTAGCGGAATCAAAAAACCAGCTGACATTGAGGGGAAGAAGATCGGCTTTGCTTACATGACGAGCTCCGAAACGTTTTTCGACACCTTTATAAGACGTTACGGCCTCAACGGTGCAAAAATCCGAACCGTCGATCTCCGACCTCAAGAGTATTTGGAGGCTCTGAGAACAAACCGCGTTTCGGCAATTGTCGTTTGGAATCCCGAATTGCAGCGGATTAAAAAAGAATTAAACCTAACCGAGGAATCGGAATTTTACGTCAATTCTTTTTCCGAACATTCCTTATTAGTAACTCTTCCTGAAACAGTCGCACAGCGAAAACAACAGATTCAAAAAGTGATGCAGGCCCTGCTGAAGGCAGAAACTTTTGCAAAGGCGAGCCGGAAAGAAAGCATGAGTCTTATATGCACATTGATTGGACTCGATCCTTGCGCTGAAATCTATGCCAAGCGCCGCCACTTCGATTTGCAGTTAGGACTTACTAATTTTCTCACCACCAATTTAAACTCTCAGCTCCTTCAACCCTCTTCCATTGCTGGGAGATATGGCTCGGTACCTCACTACATCGATGCGAAAACTTTTTTTGTTCCCGAATTTTTGCAGCGAATCTGTCAATCTTGTGTAACGGCGTTTTAATATGGCCCAGAAGAAAGTTAGAAATAAATTTCTCATTCCCGCCGTCGTTGTCCTTTGCCTTCTGACACTGGCTGGAACGGTGAGTTTGTATTTCTCAAATAAGAAAAAGTCGAACTTCGAGCAAATTTCAGACCGACTCGTCAAAGTGACGGTGCTTACAGAAGAAATTCAACACTCAGATTCCAATCTTCTCTTCCATCTTTTCCAGTACATTCTGCACGGACACGTGGCGTATTTGGAATCGATTCGACATTCTCAAGCAAAAATTCTTTCGAGCTTGAGAGAGCTTCAACTTCACACCTTTGAGGATCGAAATCTCGAGGTGTTAAATAATCTCTACCGACGCTACGAAACCACTTCTCAGCTGGCCGATGAAATTGTGGAAGAGGTGCGAGTAAAGAATATTCCGAAAGCTCGAAAATTGTTCGAACAATATTTAGCCGAGAACAATACTAACATGGCTAACTTGAAGGACCTTGAAGCGCTAACTTTTCAGCATTCTCAAAGTCGGTTGGAAGCATTCAAAATAGCCTATGACTGGATGACCCGAAGCATTGCTCTTGCCGGTTTAGTGACGGTGGCCGCTTTGATCGCGCTCCTTCTATTTTATGAAATTATCTTTTTACGACCGCTCAGTATTCTCACTCGTAAAATTCGAAAGACCGCCATTTCGGACTTCACCTATGAAATTCCCGCGATTTATCGAGACGAGTTGGGTGAACTCAATGTGGCTTTAAGTAATGCCGCAGCCGAGGTTCGTCGCAGAATGGCTGCCGAAAGACAGTTGAACGAAAAGCTCCATCATATGAATCTGGAATTACAAAATTTCAGTTATGTGACGACTCACGATTTGAAAGAGCCCCTTCGCAGCATGACACTGTATGTGCAACTTATTGAACGGCAGTTTTCAGAAACTTTACCGGAGAAAGCAAAATCGTACTTTCAAATTGTAAAGGACGGATGCGATAGAATGAATTCCATGGTGAACGGACTCCAAGCCCTTTTTCGGATGGATCACACCAAGAACACCTATCAACCCGTAAATCTTGAAGACATCGTGCGTTCGGCGATGGATAATTTAAAATCTCTCATCCTGGAGCGGAAACCGGAAATTACTTACAGCGACTTACCCCGAGTTCGGGGAAATTCCGCTCAGTTGATTGAGCTCTTTCAAAACCTCATCGCAAATGCGATCAAATATAATGAATCTGACAAGCCGACCATTCGCATTTGCTCAAAACTCAATCCGGATGATCCAAACACCTGGAAGGTTTTTGTCGAGGACAACGGAATTGGGTTTGACATGCTCTATAAGGACAAGATTTTTAGGCTCTTTTCGCGCCTTCATTCTCGTCAAAATTATCCCGGAAGTGGAATTGGCTTAACCATTTGTCAAAAAATTGTGCACCAACATGGAGGAGAGCTGGACGTTCATTCAGCCCCCGGCAAGGGATCCTCCTTTTACTTTACGATTCCCGTTCTGGAGGAAGAAGAACGTGCCACTGGGCAAATTCCCACTGGAACTTTGGGATCTCCCCGCGTCAGAATGGTGAAGTGATCGTCAGCCTCAACTTCGTTTTATCTGGGTTAACATTTTGCAGTTTCTTATCGCTTAGAAAACGAGGCCCCTCCTTTCGCGCCGCCAGCTTTCACATGGGACTTTTTTGCTTGGCGACATTTTTTGGAGGAATGACCCATGCGGTGGAAGCAAATGTTCCACTTTTGAAACATTTTATAGACGACATAAACTCGAACCTTCCGAGCTATCTCAATCTAGGCTCGGCTCGAGATCTCTTCATTCGCCTTTGGTTTTTGACCTTCATTTTCATCGGAGCCACCGAATACTACTTCATGCATATTTTTCTCCATCCGGCAGCACAGGCGTTAAATTTGGGAGGGATGATTCGATTCATCCAGGGAGTTTTTCTCGTCTTTTGCTTATCGGCGATATTCACCTACGACTATGCGGTTGTTCTCATCTTTCATCTTTTTTCTCACTTCGTCGTCATTGCCTTTTCTCTCTATCTCGTTTTCCAACGCGGCCTTCAGATTTATCTTTGGCTCGTCGGCCTATGTCTTTTCAATTTGGCGGCGGGGGGGCTATGGGCTCTTATGGGACTTCACTGGATCTCCTCTTTAGGATTGCATCCCAATGATTGGTATCATCTCTCCCTTATGGCATTTGTCCTCTGTCTTCATGCTTTGCTCACCCGGGGAAGGCTCGTCAGTCGCTTACCATCTTTGGGCGGTTGACAGTCAGCTTTGGTGGTCTAAATTGAAGCCACCATTTATTGAGAAGGAGTTTTTATGGCAGTTCAAATTGATATTGGCATTCCGGAAGCGCAACGTACGACGATCGCTAATGGCCTGAAACACCTACTGGCCGACACGTATACCCTCTATTTAAAGACACATAATTTTCACTGGAACGTCACTGGCCCTCAGTTTAACAGCCTTCACATGATGTTTATGACCCAATACACCGAACTCTGGAACTCGGTGGACTTGATCGCTGAACGAGTGAGATCACTGGGCTTTCACGCGCCTGGAAGTTATTTGGAGTATTCCAAATTGACGATCATCAAGGAAACGGAAGGTCCTCTCTCCTCCGATGAAATGATTCGAGAGCTCGTAAAAGGCCATGAAGCCGTCTCTAAAACGGCGCGCGGCGTATTTCCGAAGGCAGAAGAAGGCAATGATGAAGCCACACTCGACTTACTTACGCAACGTTTAGCAG
>DDSI01000152.1 GCA_002343335.1 Bacteriovoracaceae bacterium UBA2394 | reverse complement strand
TTGGAGTTTTTCGAGCATTGAGGATTTGGCTCAAAAATTGGATCGTCATGTGATTCGAGAAGTCATCGTCGGCCCTGAAAAATATTTGGCGGAGGGCGTTTCTGAGGCGCTCACGGCAAAGGGAATCTCCGTCTGGGGCCCTTCGGCGAGTGCGGCTCGATTGGAAACCGATAAGGCTTGGGCGAAATCGTTTTGCGAGCGCCATCAAATTCCCACCGCTCGCGCGAAGACCGTCACCTTGCCTTCTGAAATCGACGCAGCGCTGCAGAGTTTTCGTCCGCCCTTTGTGGTGAAAGCGGCAGGTTTAGCGGCTGGAAAGGGCGTTTGGATTGGCGAAGACGCCTCTCAGGCGGCCGCATTTGCAAAGGAATCGCTTAAGGCCCATGCCTCGGTAGTCATCGAAGAATTCTTGGATGGGGAAGAAATTTCTTACTTCCTTTTGGTCGACGGAGATCGCCCGATCTTCTTGGGTGGGGCGCAGGATCATAAGCGTCTTTTAGAAAATGATCGCGGTCCCAATACGGGAGGGATGGGAGCGTATAGTCCCGTTCCGATTCTTTCGCATAGTCTCAATCAAAAAATTGAAACGCGCGTGGTGGAAAAGGTTCTTGCGGGACTAAAGAACGACAAACTTGCCTATCGCGGATTTCTATTCATCGGTCTTATGATTGTCGCAGACGAACCTTACGTTCTCGAATTCAACTGCCGAATGGGCGATCCCGAAACCCAGTCCGTATTGATGACGTTGAAATCGCCGCTTATGGAACTGATTGATTCGTTAAAATCGGGATCTCCTGTGCGCGCTCAATTTCATTCGGAAACGGTGGGCATGAATGTCGTCTTAGCGGCGAAAGGATATCCCGATAATCCCGAAGGTAACTTTGAATTGATAGGAATTGATCAACCGCCTTCGGGAGTGGAGGTCTTTCATGCAGGTACCGCATGGAATGGAAGCGCTTGGGTTGCGAAGGGAGGACGATTGGTGGCGATTACGACACGCCAGGCGAGTCTTCTCGATTGTCAAAATCTTCTATACCCTTGGATTGAATCATTGCCGTTTTTATCGCATGTGAGCTTTCGCAGAGATATCGGCGTGAAGGCTTATCGTCATTGGCAGGGATTGGCCTCCTAGAAATTTTTAGATAGCGTAGCCCATGCCTGAGATTCAACCCTTTCGCGCGTGGCTCTATTCTAAAAAATTCAAATCAGAAATTTCAAATTTAATAAGCCCGCCGTACGACGTCATTTCCAAAGATTTTCATGAAGAACTGAAAGGGCTTCATCCTCAGAATTCCGTTCGCCTGTGTTTGGTAGATTCCCCCGATGATCAAAAATCTTACGAAACGACGGCGGCAACATTTTCAAGTTGGAAGCAAGAAGGCGTTTTTGAACAGGCGCCCGCGCCGTCACTTTATTTAACCGAAGAAGAATTTGAAATTGATGGGCAGCAACGCAGACGTCTGGGATTTGTGAGCTTGGTGAGGGTTACGCCTTTCGAAGAAAAGAGAATCTTGCCACACGAATTTACATTGGCCGGACCTAAAAAGGATCGGTTGGCGCTTTTGAAAGCCATGAATGCCGAGTTGTCGCAAATTTTTTTGTGTTATCGGGATGAAAAGCAGGTTTTAGAAAATATTCATAAAAAGTTGATCGACCGCAAAGCCGCTCCCGATGCGGAGATGAGAGATTATCAGGGTGTGAAACGAAAAATGTGGATCGTTTCGGATCCCATCGATATTGCGGCGGTCCAAAACATGCTGAAGGATCAAAGCGTGCTCATTGCCGATGGGCACCATCGATTTGAAACCGCGGTAGCCTTTTCAAAGGAAGAGCCGAATCGAGGGGCCTATGTGCAGGCCTATTTTACCAATTTGGCGGGACCAGAATTTACGATTCTTCCGATTCACCGCCTCTTTTCGCTTCCTGAAAATCTGTCGGCGGAAATGTTCATGGAGCGCTTAAAGGAGATTTTTACGGTGGAGACATGGAAAGGCGAGTTGAGTCTTCCCAAGCTCATGGCTCTTCGAAAGTCGGATCCCTCAAAGATTTATTTAGTGCTCGCTCTTTCAGGATCAAAGGATCGTCTTTTGATTTCGCGTAAGAAAAACTCCCAGGATGATGCGGAGATTTTTGCTCTTCAGAAAGATATTTTCGAGCGCGTGCTTGATTGGGATACGTCGAAGGTCGCCAAAGGCGTTATACAATATGAGCATGAGACGCAGGATTTTCTAAAGACGTTGTCGGCCCTGCCAAGAGGCGCGGGATTCTTTTTGCCATCTACGGATATTGATCTCGTGATGAGACGTGCTCAGCAGGGCGAGCGTATGCCCCAGAAATCTACTTTCTTTTATCCGAAGTTGGCGTCCGGTCTCATCACTTACGAATTGCCAAAGTAGTATTAGTGAGTGGAGGGCTTTCCACGACTAAGAGCGGCGGCCTCCATTGCCTTTCGAATCGTTACGCGCAAATCATCATCTTCAACCGCGCGAAGGGTCATCTCGAGGCGTTCGGGCAATTTCACAGGCGTGTTTGGATTTCGTTTCAAGGTGGAATCAGAATTCATTGTTGGAGCATCCGTGTGCGTGGGAACGACTTTGCCAACGCGAAAAATAATGTCCGTCACCTGCGTGGTTGGACAAATCGCGCGCAGCTTTCCTAAAATGGAAGGCTTTAGAAATTGGAGTTGCTGAGCCCAAGCTTGGTGGACCACGCGAACTTCTAACGTTTTGCCTTTAAGCTCGGAAGGAGCCGTTACTTTCGCGAGTTCAGCGCCCACCACTTCCATCCAACGAGTCCAAAGTTGATGGTTGCGCAAATGCTCGCGCACCGTTTTCGGCAATCGCATATTGCCAAGCACGTCCGAGGGGCTCGTAAAATCACGTTTAGATGAGGTCCCATCGCCCATAGAGCTGTAATTTTGCCACTTTTAACGGAGAGACGCCATCGCTATGATCATCCCCATGAGTCAAACAATCACTGCAGCACATGTATTTGAGAATCTTAAAAAATCGATCCTAGCCGACGGATTTGACATGGTGCTCGATATTGCAAAGAGCCGAGGGGCGCGGCTATACGG
>DDSI01000102.1 GCA_002343335.1 Bacteriovoracaceae bacterium UBA2394 | reverse complement strand
TAAAAGACATCGCCGAGGTAAAACTTGGGGCGCAGATCAAGCGTGGTGATGGCAGCGTGAACGGTAAGCCCGCAGTGATCTTGAGTGTTCAAAAACAACCTGGAGCAAACACTATTGAGCTCACACAAAGAATCGATCTGACCTTAGCAAACATCGAAAAAAATCTCCCCAAAGGTATCTCGCTCGAAAAAGATCTCTTCAAACAATCTCATTTTATTGAAACAGCTGTTCGCAATGTCGAAGAAGCAATTCGAGATGGTGTGATCCTTGTGATCATCGTTCTGTTTTTGTTTTTGATGAACTTCAGAACTACGGCAATTACGCTAACTGCAATACCACTTTCTTTTGTACTCACGGCTCTCGTCTTTAAATGTTTTGGAATGTCCGTCAACACGATGACCTTGGGCGGTCTTGCCGTTGCAATCGGTGAGCTCGTGGACGATGCCATCGTGGATGTGGAGAACGTCTTCAGACGACTAAGAGAAAATCGTATCGCCAAAATTCCATTGCACCCCCTGAAAGTCATTTATCTAGCTTCGAGTGAAATCCGAAACTCGATCGTCTTCGCTACCATCATCGTTGTTCTGGTATTTATCCCGCTGTTTTATTTGAGTGGGATCGAGGGTCGACTCTTCATTCCACTTGGCGTTGCCTACATTGTCTCAATTCTAGCTTCGCTTATCGTATCTCTTACGGTCACGCCCGTACTTTGCTCCTATCTTCTTACTAACAGTAAATTGACTGAACATGGTGATTCCAAATTCGTTAAGGTTCTCAAGTCTTTTGATGAAAAGATGCTGCGGTGGGCACTTCCAAGACCGAAAATCGTCATTGGATCGGCCATTATCCTATTCGTTAGCGCACTATCGTTAACTCTTTTTATGGGAAGGGAATTCCTGCCGAAGTTTAACGAGGGCACAGCAACGATCACGGTTATGGCTCAACCAGGAATTTCGTTAGCAACTTCAAATGAGCTTGGCACAAAGGCAGAAAATCTCATTCTGACTGTTCCTGAAGTGAAGAGCGTTGCCAGACGAACGGGCCGAGCGGAACTCGATGAACATGCTGAAGGAGTCCATTACAGCGAAATCGATGTCGATTTTAAGAAAGAAGGTCGTTCTAGAGAGCTTGCGCTCGAAGATATTCGTGCAAAGCTGGCTTCACTCGATGGTGCTTTCATTAACGTTGGACAGCCCATCTCTCATCGACTCGATCACTTGCTTTCTGGTGTGCGGGCACAGATCGCAATCAAAATTTTTGGTCCCGATTTAGCCACGCTCCGAGCAAAAGCTACGGAAGTCTATAATGCGCTTGAGGGTACAAGAGGCTTGGTAGATCTACAAATAGAGCAACAGGTTCTTGTACCTCAGGTAAAAATTAAACTTCTTCGAGAAGAAGCGGCGCAAAACGGAATTGTTCTCGGCGAACTTTCAAAAAATTTAGAGATGGCACTGAACGGCGTCAACGTCGCTCAAATAATCGACAGTCAAAAAATCTTCAATGTGTTTATGCGTTTTGACGACAAGTCTCGAGGCAATCTTGAGCTTATTAAGAGTACGACAATGAAAGTTCTTCCTGATGGCACTCGTGTTTCGCTTGAAAAGATTGCTGATGTGTACGAATCGAATGGTCCCAATATCATCAATCGAGAAAACGCTCAGAGAAGAATTGTTGTTCAGGCAAACTCCTCAGGTCGAGATCTCGATTCTCTCGTCAAAGAAATTCAAACGAAGATTGCGGAGAAGGTAAAACTTCCTGAAGGGTACTTTGTCGAGCTTGGGGGACAGTTTGAAAGCCAGCGAGAAGCTTCGCGTTTGATTCTGTGGCTCGGCCTTCTTTCTATTTTGGCCATCTTCTTCGTGCTCTATGCACACTTCAGATCTTCATTCATTAGCTTTCAAATCATGCTCAATATCCCACTTGCGCTGATTGGCGGGGTGGGTGGGGTCTTTCTATCGGATCGAATTTTTTCGATAGCAACTCTTGTCGCGTTCATAACTCTCTGTGGAATCGCTTCTCGAAATGGAATCATGATGATCTCTCATTACCTTCACCTCATGAAAAATGAGGGTCAAAAATTTTCAGAAGAGATGGTGATTCGTGGTTCACTCGAGCGCCTAGTCCCCGTGCTTATGACGGCACTCACTGCAGGTCTTGCTCTTATTCCTCTCGTCCTTTCAGCGGGACAACCTGGTCGAGAAATATTGCATCCCTTGTCCGTCGTCATATTAGGCGGACTTATTAGCTCGACTGCGCTCGATATGATTCTTACTCCAACCGTTTTCTTTCACTTTGGAAGAAGATCCGCAGAAAGCGCAATAGAGGAAAAGGCCGAAGAATTAAATTTTACCAAAGAAGGAGCAATTTCATGAAAGCTAAAATCAAAATCGTCTCAGGTATTCTTACGGGATTAGTAGCGTTTGGAGTTTATGCTCACGAGGGGCATGACAAAGTCCCAGGTTCCGTTCGCGCTGTAAAAGGCGGAGTTGTAGAGTCTGGAAAATCAATCGCCCTCGAGCTTTCGAAAGAGGCTGATGCGGTTAAGCTTTATCCACTTAGCCATGACAGTAAACTCCTCTCTCTAAAGGATGTGAGTGTAAAGAGCGCTAAGGCAAAGACTAGAAAAATGGCGAAGGCTGAGGATGTAAAGCTTGAGCCCGCTGGTGACGCTTATATCGTTAAATTTGATCCGAAGGGTGCCGATAGGTTCGAGTTGCAGGTTGAACTCACCTATCAAAGTAAGACTGACGCATTCAAATTCCAAGTTGAACCTAAGGAGTGAGAAATATATGCGCTCTTTTCTTCTCGTTTTAGCGATTGCGATGCCGACAGGTGAACTACTAGCAAGTGGAACTGTCGAAAGCGGAATATCTTTCAAGCAGCTTATCGATGTGGCACACACGAAAAGTCCCGATGTTCAGATTGCTAATTTGGAAACTAGAGCGCGCATTTCGGAATCTCGCTCTTCGTATGGTCGGCTTGCTCCTGAGATTGGTGTTGAAGGTGGTGCAAGGTCGAATCGTGAAATGGAAAAACGAAATGACCTCTTCTACTACGGCNNTTCGCCTCGAGCTATCATTGAAGGAAATATTTGACCTAAAAGCAGCGCTCCACCGAAAGGATGCAGCAGAGCTCGAGCGAAGTCAGATCACAGCAAAAACTGAACGGGTTCTGGCGGATCTATTTTATGCGGCTGTTCTTCTTCAAGAGCAAGTCAGTCTCCGAAAAGAGGATATTGAATTAACGGAAAAGCAGATTGCTCAGGCAAAAAAACGAGTCAGCGGCGGTCTTGCGACCGACACTGACCTGCTCGAGTTCGCTATGCACCAGCAAGAAGCTCGCAATGACCTTGAGGTTCTTGAACAGGAACTTCAGAGGGAACTTCGGGAGCTCGAACGATTTTCAGGACTAAATAAAATTGAAAAACTTAGCGCCGATTTTATCGCTCCAAAGGTTGCTCCAAATTTTGACGAAGTGTGGGCTCGCGTCCAAAACTCCAATCTCGAACTAAGAAAAGCTAAGTCGGAGAGTGGCGTTGCTCGATCTGAAAAATCTTCAGTTCTTGGAGCTTATTTGCCGAAGTTATCGGCAGAGGCACAATACGGAAAGCTCATGGAGACCGACTTTATAGAATCAAGGAAAAACTCATGGGCAGTCGTTGGAAAAGTGACTGTGCCACTTTTCAACGGTCTATCAAGTTGGAATCAGTACCAGGCCAAGTCTTATGAATCAGAAAAAGCTTCGGTGAGTGAGGCTCAAACAACTGTCAGATTGAAGAATCTAACATCTCATCTCATTGAAAAAATTGAGAGGTTGAAAAGAAAAGTCGATGGCGAGACTGCGAACGTCTCAACCGCATCTAAGTATTATCAGGCTGTCGTTTCCGAATATCGAAGAGGCGTAAAGAACTCGCCAGATATGGCGGGAGCAACCGACAAACTTTTCGCAGCAAAACTCCGCCTTTTAGAAACAGAAAGAGATCTGAGCATTACAACCATGGAACTTCTCGCGCTTCAGGGGAAGTCATTGGAGGAGTTATAAACTTATGGAATGGAGTGTTTCACCAATTTTGTTTGAATGGGGGAACATTACTATTCGCTGGTATGGTCTTTTTTTCATGGGCGGCTTTTTAACTAGCTACGTCGTTTTAGGGAAAGTTTTCGAGAGAGAAAACGTTTCGAGAGCACTTTTGGATCGTTTGCTTTGGTATGTTCTCATCGGAACGGTGATTGGGGCACGACTTGGGCATGTGCTCTTTTATGAGCCCGAGAAATATTTCGCGCATCCTTTAGAAATTTTTGCTGTGTGGCACGGAGGTCTTGCAAGTCATGGAGGAGCAATAGGTGTTCTTCTTGCGATTTACTTTTTTAGCCGCAAATATCGGAAGATTTCATTTTTGACTTTGCTCGATTACGTGGCGCTCGTGATTCCGCTAGCGGGAGCGTTCATCCGATTCGGAAACTTAATGAATTCAGAAATCATTGGAAAGCCATCGCAACTTCCCTTCGCAATCGTTTTTGATCGCGTCGATATGATTCCAAGGCATCCGGCGCAAGTTTACGAAGCCATCGGATACCTGGCGATTTTTCTCTATTTCATGTCGTACCAAAGCCAATTTAAGGATCGGATTGGGTTACTGTTCGGCCAAGCTCTCGCGCTGATCTTCTCTCTCCGATTCCTGATCGAATTTGTGAAAGAAAATCAGGTCGCATTTGAATCGAAACTTCCAATTAATATGGGGCAATTTTTGAGCATTCCTTTCATAGCGATTGGGATTTTTTTCATCATTAGGGCATGTCGTACCGTCGGTCAGGGGTCACATCATCCTTTAAGAGTTACATTGACGAAACGAGGTCTACTATGAACTCACACGCAAAAAATAATTGTTGTCACCACGACAACCATCATAAAAATCATACTCACTCGGAAGCAAAATCACCTGCGACGAGTGGTGCTATTTACACTTGTCCCATGCATCCTGAAGTGCGGTCCGATAGACCAGGAAGCTGTCCAAAATGCGGGATGGCTCTTGAGCTTCAGAATCCAGCGGCATCTCATTCGACGGAAAAAGTGGAATATGTCTGCCCGATGCATCCAGAAATTATTCGAGATAAACCTGGGAGCTGCCCCAAATGTGGAATGGCTCTAGAGCCAAGAACCGTTTCTGGCGATGCTGAAGTGAATCCAGAACTCACCGATATGACGAAGAGATTTTGGATTGGGCTTGTGCTCTCTGCACCCCTGCTCACCGTAATGTTGGAGCATGTTCTTCCAGTGAATGTCGCGGGATTCGTTCAAAGTCGATTGGGTCAATGGATTCAGTTGGCTCTCGCAACTCCTGTTGTTCTATGGGCGGGTTGGCCATTCTTTATGCGGGGTTGGGACTCACTCCGAAATCGAAGTCTAAATATGTTTACATTAATCGCAATCGGGGTGGGCCTTGCTTACATTTACAGTCTGATTGGAATTTTCTTTCCTGGATTATTCCCTGCAACCTATCGCACTGAGCATGGAACTGTTGGTGTTTACTTCGAGGCGGCAGCGGTCATTACAGTGCTTGTTCTTTTAGGACAGGTCTTAGAACTACGAGCTCGCAGTCAAACTTCTCAAGCGATTAAAGCATTGCTCGGCCTTGCTCCAAAAACCGCACGGATTGTGCGGACTGCCGGACATGAAGAGGATATTCCGCTTTCCGAGGTCCAGGTCGGCGACAAGCTGAGAGTGCGCCCTGGTGAAAAAATCCCTGTCGACGGAATCGTCATCGAGGGAAGCAGCCATGTAGATGAATCAATGATTACGGGAGAACCGATGCCTGTCTCAAAAGACGTGGGCGCAAAGGTGACGGGAGCAACCGTGAATCAGACTGGCGCTTTCATTATGGAAGCAAAGCGGATTGGAAAAGACACATTACTATCCCAAATCGTTCACATGGTTTCTGAAGCGCAGCGAAGTCGCGCTCCCATTCAAAAACTCGCTGATCTTGTCGCAGCCTATTTCGTCCCCACTG
>DDSI01000027.1 GCA_002343335.1 Bacteriovoracaceae bacterium UBA2394 | reverse complement strand
ACGCTCTTGAGCTGCCCATAACTCGACAAACTTCATTCTTGCATCGACTAGGATCTCGTTTTTTCTCTGTGAGTATCGAGCCGCTTGCGCCGCATTTTCATATTTACGTGCAGAGCGATCCGAAAGGACCTTCGTTGGAAAAGGTAAGCTTTGATTGACTTCAAATCCGATCGCCGAACCAGCCCCTTCTTCTCTCATTTGACTAACCGAAACCATAGGAGAAGGAATTCGAATGCCAATGGCTTCAGCTTCCGAAGCTCTGACTTTTGAGTTTTCCATTTTGATCATCAGATTTTTCTGTTCGACCTCGTTAAGGAATTCGATGAGTGAAAGTTCGGCATAGGCTTGCTCCGCAAAAAATAAGCTGAGGCAAAAGAAAGAAAGTGCTCCTAAGAATGCTTTCACATCCTTTAATACGGACCAGCCTTTGAAATGTGACGCTTTTTCTCTAAATACCTGATTTTAAGGGCTTTTTAGCCGTTTTTAATGATTCCCTGTCACAAGAATCGATCTCGTTCGTATTGATAGGTGAAAGGACGATTATACGGGGTTCAAAAGCGAGATTCCCTTCTCGGCCGAAAGCGAACTTAGCTACAATCAAATGGCATGGCCGAAGAAGCTCTCTCAGACGAAATCCTTATGACTCAATACGCAAATGGAGATCAAACGAGCTTCACAATTTTGTACGCGCGATATGAGAAAAAGCTCTTCGGCTTTCTGGAGCGGCGATTGAATTCTCGCCATAAGAGTTTTGCCAACGATTTATTCCAAATGACCTGGATGAAGGCTCATCAAGCGAAGAGATCTTTTAATCCCGAGCAAAAATTTTCGAGTTGGATCTATGCCATCGCGATCAACAATCTTCGAGATTATCTCGGGGAACGCCGACATGATGTCGAGATGGCGAGCGAAGCCGAACTGCGGTCGGACGAAAAAATCATGAATGCTGAACTACAGTCTATTACGAAGCAAAGTTTGCAAATGCTTGAAGGCTTACTCAATGAACTTCCGCCAGTGCAAAGAGAAATCATTTTGCTTAGCGAATGGGAAGGTTTTCAATCCAAAGAGATTTCTTCAATGGTAGGTCTTTCAGACGCAGCTGTAAGACAACATCTCTCGCGCGGGAGAAGTAAATTGCAGGAACTCGGGAGGAAACTTAGATGATGCCTCATGATTCATCTTCAAGCGCCTCGGATAATGTGCGTGCGGCAATTATTTCTGCCCTTCAAGAAGAAAAAGAATCAAAAGTTCGAAGATATGGACGTGCCTTTTTAAAAGCAATTTCAGTCGGCGGAATACTTTCGACGCTTATTTATTTTTGCTGGTCTTCTTCTTTCGACTCCACCTGGATGACTGCTTGCGGAATGTTAACTGGCTTTTTAGCCGTAGCATTTCTTCTTTACGCTTATCCTCAAGTAAGACTTTCGATTCGCGGATATTGGTCGCTCTCTAGACTTTCCTTGTTTTTTTTATTGATGACGGTCGTAACGGGAATTCAGCTCATACTATGCCCTCATTTTGCCTTGGTTCACTTGTCGGATGAGAGCCCATTTCGCCTTTTTGATCATGTTACAAATTTCTATATGTCTCTCGGTGGAATGAATCTTTGTATGTTTCTCTGCGGGCTTACATTCTCGTCGATAGGTACGGCCATTGCCTCCGCACCAATCGCGCGCCAGTTTGCATTTAGCAAAGTCAAAGATCTCGCGTTCGTTGCTCTGTTGGGGCTTGTGGCTCAAAGTCCAATTGCTGTCCTTCAATTGAGCAATGAAATCACAATTCAGTTCTTCTTTTTTTGGCTGTTGGGAAGTGCAACGGGGATCCTCTTCGTGTTTTTTCTCTTTAAAAAAATTCAAGAGCTTCGCTCAGTGCGTTAATAAAATATGTCACAAAATTCAAACTCGATCGTATTAAATATTAGGCGGAGAACGCCCTTTAAAAGATAATCACTAAAGAAGGAGTTTCGAATGAATAAACTAATGATGTCCGTTTTTGCACTGATGCTCGGCTCGAGCGCTTTGTTCGCCGATACATGCAGTTGCGACAAAGAAAAAGCCTGTAGCTGCAAAGAATGTAAATGCAAAGACTGTCACGCCAAAAAAACCGATAAGAAATAAATTCAATAATGCCTGGGTTTAGACATCGTTATAAACTCAGGCATTTCTTAATGTGGACAACCACACCCACCAGAAAAATCTGATTTTCTGGCTGCCGAAACAATTTCCCAACCTTCTTTGCCGATAAAAATCGTCAGCAGCAGCGCTGCAGCTGCATCTGTCCACCAAAATGCTGGAAAGAAATGGAAAACAATACTTCCGGCAAAAAGAACAAATGAAAGCTTAATGCAGGCAAGAGAGCATGCGGCATCCTTTAAGATCGTTTGACTTTGAAGCTGATGTCCAATTCGCATCTTTGCCTTCCATAAATAAAACATGAAACTAATGCTGATACCCGCAATGATAACACCAGGAACCGTTGTTTCTGGATGAGACTGTGTTGCGATTTGAATAACCGAAGCGAGAAGAGTGATAGCAGCTAGAAGCAGAAATAATACTCCGATTCCAAGTGTTGCTTTACGTTCGCGGTCCTTCGACAGTTCCGAGCCTTGTGCGGTTTCACCTCGAAATCGCCAAAGAACCATAAAGGCTGATCCAACCTCAATTAAGCTGTCCCCTCCGAAACCGGCGAGAGCCATCGATCCTTCGCTAACACCTAGGGCTATTGAGACAACACCTTCCAAAATATTATAGATCACGGTGAACCATGACAGCCAAATCGCCATTTGGATTAATTTTGCGTTAGAGGTTTTGTCTTCCAAATTTTCTTTCATTTGCTGCTTCATGGTTCACTTTCAGTAGAAATCATTTTGTCGGCATTGCTCGAACAAATCCATCCTCAATCAAGACATCTTTTTCTTTTGTACGTACGGTCAGTTGATCGTTTTCGACAGATGCAACGACCGCTTCCCCTCGAGAAGTATCAGTACATCTTCGAACCGGTTGCCGATTTCTGCCGTGTTTGGGTTTTCGCGATTCACAACTCGTTGTATACACTTCGACTTTACTTCCCGCTGTGAGAGCTTTGTCCTCTCT
>DDSI01000178.1 GCA_002343335.1 Bacteriovoracaceae bacterium UBA2394 | reverse complement strand
GCGAAAGGTCTTCGACCGGATCAAGGAGTGGGTTCAGGAAAGCCGAAGCCCAAAGGCACGGGTACACAAGCTCCATCGCTTGCAATCAAACCGAAAGTGAATGTTGAAGACATGGGCATCAGCGGGGCGCTTTCGGGTAAAGGCGGCGGCGGTCGCGCGGCTTCCGGTGAGGCATTGCAAGGTCAGGGCTTAGGCGGAGAATTAGAAGGATCGCTCGACGGCTTGGAGCGTGGTGCAGACATCGACGCGAAAGGCGCGGGTGGGCGCGGCGCGAGAGGTATTGGTCTTGGCGGCGGCGGAAGTTCTTTGGAAGTAGGAGGCTTGTCGACCAAAGGGAAGGGCGGAGGCCAGTCGGGTTTTGGTCTCGGTTCTTCGGGAAGTAAGGGCGACGCCGAAGTTTCCTACAATGCCGAAGAAGTAGAAGTCATGGACGGACTCACTCGCGAAGAAATCGAGCGCGTGGTGCGAGCGCATCAGCGTGAAATTCAAGCGTGCTACGAAAAAGCGCTCATCGCTGCCAATGGTAAGCCGATCGGCGGTCGATTGAAAGTGGGTTGGTTTGTGAATCGCAATGGTGGTGTCGATACGACCAACGAAATTTCCGGCATCGGGGATGGCGGCGGATTATACAACTGCGTCGCTGCTTCAGTGCGAACATGGCAGTTCCCAAAACCGCGAGGCGGACAAGGCGTCCAAGTTTCGTGGCCGTGGGTATTCCGAAAGGGGAACTAAGTCTTGCAGATTCGAAGCGCTAAGATTTTGCTCCTGGGAATTCTTTGCGTCGGCTCATTCTCAGTTCACGCGAAAGATGAGGAGCTTGGAAACTACGCGCCTATCTCTTCTCGCGAAGGATTCTATGCCGGGTTATCGACGGGAAAGATTTTTTTCACGGGCAGTGATCGTCAGCTTTATACCGATGCTTGGGTCGTAGGATTAAAAGCGGGCTACGATCTTTTCCAATATTTTGGATTTGAACTTCAGCTGAAGTATTCGGCGCACGATACGACATTGCTTGCACCGAGCGCAACAACGCCCACGGCATTTACAGCGCTCCAATTGATCGGCGCAGGAAAGGTGGCGTATCCCGTGCTCAGACGCCTGAAGCTTGGAATTACAGCGGGCGGTGGATTCTTTTATTCAACACCCAGCATGCAAAGTATTCAGTCGCAGGCGCGCGCCATGGGATACGGGTCACTAGACATTGAGTACTTCATGCGCATCAAAGGGATGTCGATTGGGCTCGATCCTTCCATCGCGCTCGTCCAAAATCTCCAGAGCGCCATCATTCAAACGACTGGCTTCGTTCGCTACACGTTCTGATAATTAGGGACAGTATACGCTTTCNNGAAAGCGTATACTGTCCCTAATTAAATCGCATCGTCGTTGGAGTGCGATCGCGGATCTGGTTTGGGATGCGGAGTGTTAGTCGCTTTGCTCCAATGCTTCGCGCTCGGTAAGCTCCAGTAGAGAACTCGGTGATAGATTCTTCGCGGCAAGAGACGCCTTATCCAATAAAAAATTTGAGCATCCCACGTTGCGGGTTTTCGAAGAGGAAGAGAATTAGCGCGGATCAGCTTTAAGATCTGTTTTGCCACATCCCTCGCGCTCGTAGGAGAAAGTCGCATGAGCCTCTCGATGAAGGGCTCCATCGCGGTATAGTACCGGCAGTATTCGTCATTTTGCAGATCGCAAGCTGCGGCACGTCTCGAGTAATAGACATTCAAAAATGAATCCGAACGAATAAAGCCGGGTTGGACAAGACTCACTGCAATATTCCATGGTTGAAGTTCATACCAAAGAGATTCCATCGCTCCTTCCAAAGCAAATTTCGAAGAGGAATAGGAAGACATAGTCGGCATGGCCATCATCCCGCTCACGGAGGACACGGAAATAATTTTTCCGTAACGATTCGATCGCATCCAAGGAAGCGCAAGGCGAGTCAGGGCCATGGGTCCGAGATAGTTGGTTTGCATTTGATGGAATTCCTCATCCTCCGTCATATGTTCGACCACGGCGCGATATGAGATTCCTGCATTGTTAACGAGAATATCTACGCCGCCCCAGCGCCATCCAATTTCCTCGAATAAGCCTTCCCGCTCTCTTGCATTTCCAACATCCAGGGGACGAATGATCATGCGCTCCGAATCTGCAAAACCTTCTTTCGCAAGTGTAGCGAGCGATGACGTGCGAGCCGTGAGTACGACTCGAAAGGTAGTGTTTCGAAGTAATCGGGCGAGTTCCAAACCAATGCCAGAGCTGCAGCCGGTGACAAGAATGACGTCTGTGGAAGCCACGTCTCATTTCATCGGAGAGTGATCTTTAGGTCAAAACGATTGACGTCCGAAGCGCACCACCATTGTATAGGACATGGTCAGGAGTATGACGGGTTTCGGAAGTTCCACTCAGGTCTTCCACGGAAGTCGCGGGTCTCTGGAGATTTCAATTGATATTAAAACGGTGAATTCGAAATTTGTGGATATTTCGATTCGTTCGCCTCGCTGCTACATGGATTTTGATCCGGAAATTCAAAAATTCATCCGCGAGCGTTTGAAGCGTGGTCGAGTCGATGTGAACGTAAATTTAAAGATGTTAAAGGGCCAGGCACGCGAGATCTCGGTGAACATGGAACAAGCCCAGGTTCTTATGTCTTCCTACAAGAAGGTGGCCGAGGAATTGAAGATGACGGCGCCTATCACCCTGTCAGATCTTTTAAAATTTCCAGACTGGATCAATACGGAAGATGCTTCAATTGATGTCGAAGAAGAATGGAATTTCGTAAAGCGCTGCCTTGAAGTGTCTTTGAGTGAAGTGATTTCGTCTCGTTTGCAAGAAGGACGTGCCCTTGACCAAGTCATCCGAGATCATCGCGCTCGATTTGGCGAAATTTTTCTGAAGATCACAGAAAGGCACGACGGTCTTCAGGACCAATTAAAGAGTCGCATTCGCGAACGCGTAAAGCAAATTCATGGCGCTGAGGGTTTCGATCCGCAGCGGCTGGAGCAAGAAATTGTACTTTGGGTGGCGCGTTCGGATTTTCAAGAAGAGCTCGACCGCATAGCTCAACATTTAAAAACTTATGACGAGCTACTTTCAAACGGGGGAGAGCTAGGCCGAAAACTGGAATTTTTAGTCCAGGAATTGCATCGGGAAGTGAATACCCTGGGCTCAAAATGCCCCGACGCGACCGTTACGCCCCTCATCATCGAATTAAAGACCCATCTTGAGAGAATTCGAGAGCAAATTCAGAATATAGAGTAGCGACACTGAGCCATGGGACGACGAGGATACATTTTGGCAGTTTCGGCGCCGAGCGGGACGGGCAAGACAAGCCTATGCGACCGTTTGGCCCAGGATTTTGACTTCGTCGTGCGCTCTATTTCCATGACTACTCGGGCAAGACGAGACGGCGAAGTGGACGGAAAGGACTACCAATTTGTTTCGAGAGAAGACTTTAAGAGGTTTGAACAGGAAGGTGCTCTCATTGAAACCGCGGAGGTTTTTGGGAACTGGTATGGGACTCCTCGAAAGCCGGTAGATGAGGCAATCCTTGGGGGCAAAGTAATTGTGATGGATATCGACACAGTCGGAGCCTTCAAACTGAAAAAGATGCTCGGGGAGGATTGCGTAATGGTATTTATAAAACCTCCCTCCTTAGAGGAGCTGGAACGCCGCTTAAAATCGAGAGGGAAGAATACCCCCCAGGAACTTCAAAAGAGGTTGAGTGAGGCCGAGCGCGAAATTTCCGAGTCGAAAGACTATGAATATGTCTTTACCAATGAGGATTTTGCGAAGGCCTATGAGCAGCTCAAACAGATTGTACAGGCGGAAGCGGCGAAGCCCTTTCGAAACCGAAGCGGATAAATGCTTGAAACCCCTTGAAATGCCTGAATTCTCAGGCTAAACGAGTACCTATGGCGCGCATCACCGTAGAAGATTGTTTAGATCACGTTCGAAACCGATTTGAGCTTGTCCATGTGGCCAGCCGCAGAGTTCGTCAGCTTTTAAAGGGATCGCGCCCTATGGTGGACAACACCTTTACGCAGAACCGCACCGTCGTTGTGGCGCTTCGCGAAGTTGCTAATGGCTCGGTGAAGCCGATTCAAAAGGCATCCTCGTAAAACATTCTCCTATGGTAGTATGTTTTTGACGCATGCATGCCAAAACAGAGGCCTCTGATCACATTCATAGACTGCTTGAAGAGGTCCATCAGGTTTACCCCGATTTTCCGCTGAAACCTCTCGAACAGGCATTCGAAATTGCTTCCAAGGCTCACGGCGCTCAACTTCGAAAAAGTGGCGAGCCCTACATCATTCATCCCATCGAGGTCGTCCGTATTTTACTAAAGATGAAGGTCGATTTGCCGTCCCTTGTCGCAGGTCTCCTGCATGACACGGTGGAAGATACCTTGCTCTCGCTCGATGAGATTAAAAAAACATTCGGCGATGAAGTCGCATTCTTAGTCGACGGAGTCACAAAGCTTTCGAAGCTTTCGTTTCATTCGAAACACACCGCTCAAGCTGAGAATTTCCGAAAAATGGTCTTCGCAATGGGCAAAGATATTCGCGTGATTTTGATCAAACTCGCAGATCGACTGCACAACATGCAAACGCTCAATTTCATGTCCCCTGAGAAGCAGATCGAAATTTCGGAAGAGACTGTGGAGATCTATTCACCCTTGGCCCACCGTCTGGGGATTCATTGGGTCAAAATTGAACTCGAAGATCTTTGCCTTAGTTACTTAAAGCCCGACGTTTATTCCAAGCTCACGCAGCTTGTGGCGAAAAAGCGGGAAACTCGTGAAGTTTACATCGAGGAAGTGATTGGAATTTTGAGAGAGAAATTGGACGAAGCCCATTTTCAGAAATATGAAGTGACGGGTCGTCCCAAGAATTTTTATTCCATCTATAAAAAGATGGAGAAATCAAATGTGAGCTTTGATCAGGTTCACGATCTGATTGCCTTTCGCATTATTTGTGAAGACATCCGCGGCTGTTATCAAGCGCTTGGAATTGTACACTCGATGTGGAAGCCCGTTCCGGGCCGCTTTAAAGATTACATCGCGATGCCCAAAGCTAACCTCTATCAGAGCTGGCATACGACGGTGGTGGGCCCCATGGGAGAGCGAATCGAAATTCAAATTCGCACGAGAGAAATGCATGAGATCGCGGAGCGAGGAATTGCAGCGCATTGGACCTATAAAAAGGACGGAAGCGT
>DDSI01000215.1 GCA_002343335.1 Bacteriovoracaceae bacterium UBA2394 | reverse complement strand
GGGTATGAGTTACGTACGACAGATGCCAAACACGGCTCAGCGCGATACGCGGGCGACCCACAAAGTGATCGATACATTCACTCGATTGCTCATCGACTATCCAAATTCGCCAAAGGCTGCCGAAGCTCAAAAACACATCGAAGAGGCTCGTACGCAGTTGGCCTCCAAAATATTTGAGATTGGTCGGTTTTACGAAAAGCAGGGGCATTTTGATTCCGCGGCTCGGCGGTATGCAGAGCTTTTGCAGCAATTTCCGGATCATACCCTTGCGGAAGAATCGATGGCTCGAGAGGTGGCTTGCTTAAGAAAGTTGAAACAGGACGAGAAGGCAGAAGAAACGGCCTCGGCGTTCAATCGCAAGTATCCAAATTCAAAATTTGGCTCCCTTGTAAAAAAGTGAATAGAATACCGCCATGGCGGCAAAGTCTAAATCAGCAGCAAAATCAGAAGATAAAAACTCCTCAGAGTTACAGGCACAAATTCGCCTGGGTCGAGACTATTTAAAAACCAAGCAGTACGACCGCGCCGAGACGATTTTTTTAAACATTCTCCGGAAGATGCAACTTGCCGACGTTTATAATTCGCTCGGTCTTGTTTATGCCGATCAGGGCAAATTCAATTTTGCTGAGATTGCTTTTCAAAAGGCGCTTCAAATCAATCCAAATTATATGGAAGCCGCGCTGAATCTTTCTGTGGTTTATAACAATCTGGGGTTGGGAAAAAAATCCAAAGCGATTTACGAAAAACTTCAGAAGTACGGCGCGAAATCGCGCGGTGCCATGGATGCTATGTTGATGGCTCGAGTGGCCAACATGCATGCTGAAATCGGCGATCTCTATCATGGAGTCGGCGAGTATCAGGCTGCGATTGAAGAGTTTGAAAAGGCTGTGGATCTATGTCCGTGGTATATCGACGTTCAAACAAAGCTCGCGACTTGCTATCGTGAACACGGCAAAGCGGATCGAGCTTTAAAAATTTTCACCAAACATAAATCGAAGGCCAGTCGCTATGCTCCATTTTGGATTGCTCTCGGCGTGACTTATTACGCGCGCGATAAGCGACAAGATGCAAAGAAGGCCTGGGCGAAAGCTTTGAAGATTGATTCAAAGAACAAGACGGCTCAAGCTTACGCCAAGCTCATTTCCTAAGCTCTGTATTTAATTGTAGAGATCGTTGCTACCCGCATGGGTGGGAAGCGGCGCGGGAATATGCGGCTCGGTAGATTCAACTTCGGTCGTTGGAATTTCTTCCATCGGAATGTTTCTTCGAGCGCTCGGCTGAGAATAAAGTCTTTGAATGGCAGCATCTGCTTCCGCACGACTTACTTTTGCCGTGGGCTTTGAGTGCATCGCCTTTTGTGATTTTTTTGCGTCGTCATCTTCCGTGCGCAGCATTCGATATTCACTTTCAATTTCCTCGCCCGTGATTTTCAGATCTTCATTGGTTAGAACTCTTGCTTTTACTTTCACTTCCGGTTGTTCGATGACTTCGAGGGCTGGTGCTTCCGCGGTAGTTTTAGTTCCGACTTCAAAATTCTGGGCAACATCATTTAATACGGCATCCTCTTCACTGAGAGATTCCTCTTCGCCCTGAATGCTGAGCTTGGATTCCTGTCCCTCGTTCGCACGAACGCCGTTGGCCACTGAGGCTGCGGCGAGGAAGGAGAATGTCAGTTGAGCGATGAGTCGCATGCTGATCTATAAAGCAATCGCCGGGCCAAACCTAAGCCCTTGAAATCATTAATATTGTAAATATGAGGGCGAGCCATTTTTGCCCATTTCCCCGCAGGGATTGCAGAGCCCTTCCATCATGGGATTTTCAGAAGGGATTTGGCCAGGGGACTCAAGGCCTTTTGAAAATGGGGATCCTTTTTGTATCGAAGCATCCGTCCGTAATAGCGACGTTCTTCGAGATTTTGATTGAAGGCAGGAGCTCGGGGAGCTCCCTCAACCGTGGCAATCCATTTGATCCATCGATCGACGATATGTCCCCAGCGCTCTGCGAGGGGCATTTCATATTCCAAAAGGACGAGCATGGCGGAAGGGGTGAGGTGTTTGCGAAATATAGAATGATTTTTTGACGCCAAAATTTTCTCTCGGAGATGATTAGAAAGATCCAATCTCGACATGGACAGTTCTGCGAACATTTTCATTTTCGCGGAATGATAAAGATGGCGCTGAACGGAGAAGTTAAATTTCCAGGCCAGTTCCCAAATGATTCCCTCAGGCGTGGGTTCGAAAGACTTGGGATCTTCCAAAAGTTGGCGAAAAGGTCCAAAGGTCAGGCTTACGAACAAAGGGTCGTTCCGAAACTTTTGATAGGGTTCCGCGTAAAGCGACCCGTCGATTCGTGTGCTAATCATGCGACCGGCTCCCTCTGTCTCTTCGATCCAAAGGACATATTCCGAAAGTTTCTGGGCCCAGTAATAGCGAGGATCGGGGATGGCCTCTTCGTCCATCGTGCTGAGTGCTTCAGGCGTCAAAAGATTTCTGAATTCCGGAATCCTTCGATAGCGATCGATACGACGTCGAAACATGCGTTCGGTTGTCGAAGGAGGAAGGATGAGCAGCGGAAATTTTTCGGCTTGCGCAGCTTTCGCCAGCTGTTTCGCGATAAAATCATTTAAGTGAAGCGCCGTTTCGACGACGAGCCGGTCGTGCATCTTCATGTCTGCAATCTGTTCCTGACATAAGAATTCTTTTAGATGACGAAATGGCTCCTCTTCGAGTCGGGCGGGAAGGGTAATGCTCGACATAAAGAGCAGTACGAAAATGGAGAACATGGCGATGCCGATACCGAAATTGGCCCGCAATCACAATGGCCGAAGGGACGATTATCCGACGAGCTGGATGCCTTCTAAATGCTGTTTTGTGAGGTCCAAGAGGGCCTGATCGCTCAATTTGGCGCCTTCCGGCCCTCCGACTTGAGCGAAGTTCGATTTTCCGCCACCCTTGCCCCCTAGATATTTAGAGAGAGCGTCTACGAATTTATTCATTCCAAATTGCTCGGCGATGTCATCAGTCACCGCCACAATTACGGTGGCTTTCCCTTCCACCGCTGCGCCCACAACTACGACACCGCTTTTCACTTTTTGTTTGTAGCGATCAGAGATCGGGCGCAGGTCTTTCAC
Source organism: Bacteriovoracaceae bacterium UBA2394 (assembly GCA_002343335.1). Taxonomy (GTDB): domain Bacteria; phylum Bdellovibrionota; class UBA2394; order UBA2394; family UBA2394; genus UBA2394. The sequence goes on along the minus strand of DDSI01000215.1, from coordinate 10,142 downwards.
ATTTTCAACGGTAACCATTCCCACGGCAGCCTTCACTCCCGCGATCGTTTTGATGAAGTCTTCATCTTGGGTAGAGCTGCCCGAGACCAATTGTTGTTGGAGTTTCTTTTGTAAATCCGCCCTTTCTTTCAACAGCTTTTCCACACGCGACGCGAGATCCTGTTCAGGAACTTTCAGCAGTTCAGCGAGAGAATCGATCAAGTTCTCTTGCTGAATCACATAGTCATACGCTTTGGCGCCTGTGACGGCCACGATTCGTCGCACCCCAGAGGCCACGCTGGACTCAGATGTTATTTTAAACAAACCCGCTTCGCCCAAATATTCAGCATGCGTTCCTCCGCAAAGTTCCTTCGAATAGCCCCCAACGGTAAGCACGCGCACCTTGTCGGAATATTTGTCATCAAAAAATGCCTTGGCTCCCCCGGCGATCGCTTTATCTAAATCCTCCACGTGGGTTTGTACGGCCGAGTTATCTCGAATCCGAGCATTCACAATCGTTTCAATTTTTCGAAGCTCTTCCTTATTGATGGCCTGATAGTGCGCAAAGTCGAAGCGAAGATAGTCGGCATGCACTAAACTTCCCGCTTGCTTGATGTGATCGCCAAGCACTTCTTGAAGCGTCGCATGGAGAACGTGCGTGATGGTATGGTTGATTCGCACCTTCATTCGATGGTCGCGATTTACCTTTGCGGTGACGGCGTCGCCAACTTTCAAAGACCCTTTTTCCAATTTCCCTTGGACGATATAGAACTGGGAGACGGGCTTTCTCGTATCCTGCACAGAGAATTTTGCGTCGGACGATTCCACCGTTCCGTGATCGCCAACTTGACCGCCCCCTTCCGCGTAAAACGGACACTTCTCAATGACGAGATCGGCCGCTTCACCCGCCTTCAACGAAGTCGCGGGTTTCCCATCTATTACGATACCAAGAATTTTTGTTTTTTCTTCTAAGCTCGTATAGCCGGTGAAGGTTGAGGCAAGGCCTTTATTTGCGAGTTCCTTGTATATCTCCGAGACTGCTTCTTGGCCGCTCCCTTTCCAACTTGCTTTTGATCGAGCGCGTTGGTTCTCGAGTTCAACATCGAAGCCTGCGTGATCCAACTCCAGCCCTTTTTCTCGCAAAATGACTTCCGTCAAATCGAGGGGAAATCCGTAGGTGTCGTAAAGTTGAAACGCAATTTCACCGGCAACCTTTTTGCCCTTGGAAAGGCCTGCGGTCTTTTGCTCCAGCAATTTCAGGCCCGTTTCCAGCGTTTCAAAAAATTTTTCCTCCTCATGGAAGATAATTTTCTTAATTGCATTCAGATTTTGTTTAATCTCGGGATAAGCTGCGCCCATTTGTTTATCTACAAAATCCACTCCCTCATGAAAAAATGGTTTCGACATGTCCAATTTTTTTCCGTATCGAATCGCACGTCGCAAGATGCGTCGAAGAACGTAGCCCCGACCTTCATTCGAGGGTTGAACGCCATCGGCAATTAAAAACGAAACGGCGCGAATGTGATCGGTGAGCACACGAAGCGCAACGTCGTCGGCCTCGTTGGTGCCATACTTTTTCCCAATCATCTGGGCAAAGCCTTGCACGATCGATTGCATTCCATCCGTGAGATAGTTGGAATCTACCCCCTGAACAACACTCGCCAGTCGCTCCAAGCCCATGCCGGTATCTACCGAAGGCTTCGGCAAATCCTTCATGGTCCCATCTTGGAATCGTTCAAATTGCATGAAGACTAAATTCCAAATTTCTAAAAATCTCTCTCCACCGTCGAAAATCGTTTCATTCTTGGAGCCAAAGCGCTCGCCCCGATCGACGTAGATTTCGGAGCACGGCCCACAGGGGCCCGTCTCTCCCATAGCCCAAAAATTGTCTTTCTCACCCATGCGGACGATACGATCTTTGGGAAGCTTAGAAATCTTATGCCAAAGATCCGCGGCTTCATCGTCTTTCTCGAATACTGAAACCCAAAGATCCTTGGACGAAAATTTCAGTGTGCCTGTAAGAAATTCCCACGCGAACTCGATGGCTTCTTTTTTGAAGTAATCTCCGAAGGAAAAATTCCCAAGCATTTCAAAAAAGGTGTGATGGCGGCGCGTGAATCCTACCGCTTCCAGATCATTGTGCTTGCCGCNNGCCGCCGGCGCGCACGCACTTTTGACTCGTGGTTGCTCGCGTGTAAGTACGGCGTTCCTTTCCCGTAAAAAGATCCTTAAATTGCACCATCCCCGCATTGGTAAATAAAAGTGTCGGATCATTTTGAGGGATGAGCGACGAAGAGCGCTCCCGCATGTGCTTTTTGGATTCAAAATAGGAGAGAAAGGCTTCTCTCAATTCGTTAGAGGTGCGTGCAGACATGTACTAAAGCTACCAAAGGCTTTTCAATCGAGGCACAAGATTTTAGGCTTCTCCCTATGGCTTCCATCGTGATCTATACAGACGGCGCTTGCTTGGGAAATCCCGGCCCTGGGGGTTGGGGGGCGATCGTACGCCTGGCCGATGGCACAGTCGTCGAGCTTGGAGGCGGAGAATCGTCGACCACGAATAATCGAATGGAACTCGTGGCTTGTTTGGAGGGGATTCGATATGCGCGCTCGAAAGGCGTGACGAAAGAGCCAGTGGAAGTCCTTGCGGATTCTAAATATGTTCTGGAGGGAATTTCAAAGTGGATTCATGGATGGAAACAAAAAAATTGGATCACCAAGAACTCTGAAGAAGTGAAAAATCGAGATCTTTGGGAGGCGCTCGATCGTTCCGCTGGAGAAATGAATATCACCTGGACGCACGTGGAGGGTCATGCGGGAATTCCGGGGAACGAACGCTGTGATGAAATCTCCGTCCAATTCGCGGAAGGAAGCGAGCCCTATCTTTACGACGGACCGGCGACTGAATATTCCATTGATCTCAATCAGCGGGAACCCAATCCCGCAAAGTTGAAGGCGAAGCAGAATCGAAAATCTTCATCGAAGCCGAAGGGACCGGGCACGTTCTATCTCAGTTATGTGGGGGGCAAGGTGTATCGGGATCCTACATGGCCCCTGTGTGAGGCCCGCGTGAAGGGGCATCGCGGCGCAAAATATAAAAAATGCGGGTCTGCAGATGAAGAGCGAGAGATTCTAACGAGTTGGGGTGTTAAGGACGCGTGAATTTGCGACCCCTCATTCCTGAGAAATTTGACACGGCTCATTTTTTAAGCTTTTGTAGCGCTTAGGGTTTTTCTCCAAACACAAAAATTAATGGGGGCGATGTTGAGTCGCATTGGGTTTTTTTCATTACTCGGGGCAATGATATTGGGATTATCGGTCCTCTCGCCTGCGCACGCGGGCGCTCCATCGAAATGTAGCCAAGAAATTCAGGATCTCATCGACAATGTGAATGCGTTTGGGGGTGTGATTCAAACGATCGTCGGAAATGATACGGAGCGATCTTATAGTTTAAAGTGGATTGAAAGCGGCCTTCTAGAAAACTCGGACGATCCCAAGTTGCGAGCTCGACTAAAATTAAAAGAGAGTAACGGCACCTTCGGTGTGGATATCGCGTGGAATTATCAGCGGGAGGTGGGCAGACATCGTGTCACTCTGAATCTGCCTCGTCGGGATTTCACTCGCGCCTACGAAGACGTGAATCTGGTGAAGAGTGTATTCGATGGACTCCACCAATTTGCGCACGGAGGAGATCGATTTGAAATTCCGATCGAAGATCCAGTAGTCGTCGAAGAGCTGAATAAACGGATAGCTAGCATTCTTGTTGAAGATCAATACTTGGGCGTAGGCCCGAGGCTTATTGAGGAAAAGGGAGAGCGCATTGAGCTAGCGCTCTCCTATTTTCCACTTCCTTCAGACGTAAATCGCCGGGAACAGATAAGGGTATATCAAGATCTCTTGCCGCCCGACCGATTGGCATCCGTTGTCTTTGGGCGAAGCGCCCTTCGAGAAAAAAGTGTTCTTGGCTGGCTCATGCGTTCTGCCAATGAGGAATGGAGAATTACGGTGAAGCTGGAGTTCCTCAATATGGAGCGGGTCCCCGACGCTGACTATGACGAACAGGTTCACCTCAACTTTCGATATGTGGCTATTTTGGAAAAGAAATAATCGAAGACTCTTTGTGACTTCACAAAATCTTCCGGGCTTCACGCTAATTTTTTTTGTGACGATCTCCGTAGTCAGCGCGGATCCGGTCCAGACCGTGCCGCCCACCTTTTGCCATTCAACGATTGCTTCTTTCAGCGCTGGAGCGGGAGAAGATTTTAACTTTGAATCCTCACTTGGTGCCTTGCATGTTCAGCGCCGAATCATCCGCTACTTAAACGATTTAAATCCGCTGGATTTTAAAAACCGCCGTTTGGTGGTGTTCGACATCCATTGGGGTGGTAAGCGCGGTGAATTTAGTAAGGATCGATTGTCTGTGACATTTTTTGAACAGGGTGGAGAGCGGGCTCTCGAGAGTGAACGTGATTCGGAAAGTTTTGGAGATGGATACATTTACCTCAATATGGAGCGAAAGATATTTTCGGAGGGGTTTGCTAGCTTGGATTTGTTTCGCGCTACCTTGGAGTTAATTGATTCGCGCGTGCAAGTAGGCCAGTCGTTTGAACTCATCGTGAATGATACGGAACTTGTAGGACGTCTGAATGAAACTTTGGCTGGAGAGCTCACGGGGAATGACAAAATTCGAACAAACTATCCCAATTTGCGACTGCCAAAGTCAGTGGACGCGGACGAAGACTCTTACGATCCTACATCCGTCAGTCTGTTTCCGACGTTACGACACAAGGAGGGACAGCGATTACTAACCTTGCTGGAGTCGGAAGGAATTCAAACGAAGTTAGAAAATGAATTCGGCGATTCTTCGATGGGCGCTGCTATTGGTTCGCACGGGAATTGGAAATCGCAAATTAAAATCGATGCGCATTTCTTTATAGCGACAACAGCGGAGGCATCTGAAAGGGAAGTGCCCTATCGCTACATTGTTCGACTGACTAAGGCTGAAGCTGCTCTTCGCTCGACTGATTCAAAATAAATTCGGCGATTTTATTTAGATCTTCCGCGGTGATCGTGGAGCCCGGTCGCGACGCCGCTTCAATGTGAGCGGACATGAGTGGAGAACTTGCAGGATCGTTTCCGCGAGGAATGGATCCTAGTTGACGCTCACTATCACCCTCATGACACCCCATGCATATGGGTTCAAATATAAAATCTTCGCGCTGTTCAATTGTCTTGGAATCGTCGCGGATTTGCGTGGTTGGCTGAGTTGTACTGGGTTGAGTTGCGGGCGTTGTGCCAGCAATCGTTTGCGAAAGGATCGCCATGATAAGCGTTAAGACAAGAAATCCAATCCGATACCATTTCCCCAATTTCCCCATGTGTTTAAGTATGACTTAATTTGGAGAAGCTGGGAGTGCGGCGCTTAAGTAGTCATTTTGCCTAGGATCTTTGTAAGTCGCTCCTCAAATCGCCAGTGATGTCCTGAATGACCCCCGGGATACTCGTTCAACTCAAAAGGAACTCCGTATTGCTCAAATTTTCTCGCGATCTGGCGATGTCCAAGTTGCAATCCGTACTCGTCGCCCGTACCCGCTTCTAGCAAAACGAACTTTAATTTTTTGAGATTTGAGGAAAACTCATCGGCCATATGAATGGGATCCCATGCCAAATATTTCTTCCAGATGTCGGGTCGAATTGCGCCAGTCCTGGTATCAAAAAATACATCACCGAACAGTACGGGAACTTTGGGATTGGGTGCAAAACAGCAGGCCATAGAGAGAAGCAACATCGTATTAAATTTCTTACCGCCGAGATTGGAGGGATTTTTTTCTGCTAAGAATTTTTCCACAAATTCGGCAGGTGATCCTCCCGCTTTCTCGATTTCTTCAATACCTCCTGGAATGAGAGGCCAAAAGCACAACTCAAAAAACGAGTCGCCCGCAGAGCTGCAGAGCCACGGAAACACGTCTGGTCGTCGAAATCCCAAATTGAAAGCGCCGAATCCTCCTGACGAGTGACCCGCCACGCAGCGATAGTCCGCTGATTTGTGCGTATGAAACTTGGAATCAATGAAGTTCACCAGCTCATCGCAAATATAATCCATGTAATTTCCGATCGAGGGGGAGTTCAGATACTGCGAGCACCCCAACTTCGATGAGCCATCCACGAGCACGCCGATAAAGGGGCTCATGCGGTGCTCGGAAATGGCGCGGTCAAAGCGCTGATCAAGGGTGGGTACAAATACGGATTCTTCTTGCAGATAGCGAGCGCCCCGGCCGGACCAGCCCGCAAGCATAAAGACGACAGGATAGGGTTGGGAATTTTTTGGACTGTAATTTGGCGGCAAATAAACGGGGAATCGACGTTCATGAGGATCTCCAAGTGGGAATCCTCGAATAGCTTTGGAACTGTGCTGAAGCCACTCAATCATAATGCTTTCACTTTTAACATGTGTTAGACGACTCACGCCATGAGCGAAAAGCTTCCATCACTTTTTTTGAAGCGCGGGAGCGCGGGACCCACATGGGGACGACATCCTTGGATCTTCTCGCAGGCGCTACAGACGCCCTCGGGGAAGACTTTGGATGGCAGTGAAGTTGCGGTCTACGACGATAAAAAAGTTTTCCTGGGCTATGGAATCTTCAATTCTAAATCCAATATTCGAGTGAGAATGTACTCGTTTTCTGAAACGAATCGGCTTACAGAAAAGTTTTTTGGTGAAAAAATTAATGCTGCCATTGAATTGCGCGACAAGATTTTGCGTCTAACGCCGGAGAGTCCGAGGCGCCTCATCTTTTCAGAATCGGATAATCTTTCCGGCCTAACGGTCGATCAATTTGGAAATTCGCTCGCGGTGCAGTTTACATCGTTGGCGCTTTGGATGCGACGCGATTCGATTTTGAAACAGTTGCAAAGTGCGCTTCCGTCGATCAAAAGTATTTTGCTTCGGTCGTCGCAGGCCATGGAAAAACTGGAGGGCTTTGTACAGGCGGATGAATGGGTCTTGGGAAATGCGCCGGACCAACTGATCATTCAAGAGAACGCGGTCCGCTACGAGCTCGATCTAGAGCGTGGTCATAAAACAGGATTTTATATCGATCAGCGCGACAATCGCGCTTTGGCGCGACATTTCGCGAAGGGCGCGGAGGTGCTCGATCTCTGTTGTTATACCGGGGGATTTGCACTCAACATCGCTGCCGCGGGGGCGAAAATGGTGACCGGTGTAGATAGCTCCGACAAGGCGATTCAGTCGGCAAAGAGAAATGCGGAGCTGAATGGCCTTACGGACAATTGCGAGTTTGTCGAGGCAGACATTTACGATTTTTTAGAGACACAAGATGCGGCATCCTTTGATCTCATTGTCTTGGATCCCCCCCGTCTCGCGCCAAACAGAGCTGCGAAGGATCGCGCCATTCGGTCGTACTTTCGAATGAATGAGGAAGCCTTGAAACGCTTGCGACCGGGAGGAATTTTTATCTCGTGCAGTTGTTCTGGCGCTATTTCCCCACAGGATTTTGCAAGTCTGCTTCAATCGGTAGCGCGCCGGCTGAAGCGGGATATGCAGTTTTTGGATCAGCGAGGACCGGGGGCGGATCACCCGGTTTTCGCTTCTTGCCCTGAGACGCAGTATTTGAAATGCTTCGTCAGTCGTGTCCATTAGGAAAGCCCGATCTTTACGAACTCCCAGTCGCTCTCGAAAAGTGGTGAAGCGTATTCAACCGAGTGAAATCTTCTTTCGCTCTCCTTTGGGATGGATTCGAATTGAGGGGGGCCCAAAGGGAATTGAGGCGATCGATTTCTGCAATATCGCGCCCCGCTCATCTCAAAAATCGTTAGAGGCAAAGTCGCTACCGGTGCTGCGAGAAACGATGCATCAGCTGCAGGAGTATTTTGGCGGACAGCGGAAGCAATTTACATTTCGCATGAATTTAAAGGGCACCGCCTTTCAGAAAAAAGTTTGGAGCGCCTTGCAAAGAATTCCTTACGGTGAAGTGCGATCCTACGAAACGATTGCCTATGAAATGGGAAATCCCCGCGCTGTCCGCGCAGTGGGTATGGCGAATTCCAGAAATCCCATTGGTATCGCCATTCCTTGTCATCGTGTGATCGGTAAAGATGGCATGCTCGTGGGGTACGCGGCCGGAATTGAGCGCAAGCTCTGGTTGCTGGAACATGAGGGCGTTCGATTAATCCGTCGAGGAGCCTGAGCACATGAACAAAGTATCTATCATTCTAGGAGTCATTCTGATGGCTGCGATGCCTTTATCAAAATCGTTTAAAATTGAAGCCGCTTCGAAGAAAGTTCGACCCACCCAATTTCAGAAGGCGCTTTTAAAGATTGAGTCCCAAAAAGGAGACTATTCAGAATCCAAACGCTTGAAAAATTTATTGGATCTCGCCTGGGAAGCGCACTTATCTGACAATCCTGAAACAGCAACGACGCTGGGACGGAGAGAGTATAACCATCGGTGGACGGACAACTCTTTGGGCGCCATCGAAGCGCGAGAGCGAGAAGAGAAATCCCTTCTTACGGTTTTGAATGGCTTCAACCGCAAACAGCTGAATCCGACCGATCAGCTCAATTACGATTTGTATAAATACGAGGTGGAAAACCAAATTCAGTCCTCGGGCTTCGATGGCAAATTTTTGCCACTTAACCAGATGGATGGTTTTCAAATTTGGACAGGGCACACGCTGGCGATGATGCCTCTCGAGAACTCTAAAGATTTGAAAAACTATCTTTCTCGTCTGGAAAAAATTCCGACAATGATTCGGGAAACTCAAACCCTCATGGAAATTGGATTGAAGAAGGGGGTGGTGCCCTCCAAAATTCCATTGTCAGGAGTGAGTCAACAGCTTCAGAACCACCTGGTCGATGACGCCCAAAAGAGTCCCTGGGTAAGTCCTCTTCTCAATATTTCAAAAGAAATTTCTCAGGAGGATCGGGCGAAGACACTCGCTCAGGCCGAAAGTATTTTTAAAGATCGTATCGTTCCCATTCTCCAAAGCTTTAAAAGCTTTTTTGAGGAATCATACCTTCCAAAATGTCGCGAGACTTTTGGATGGAGCGATATGCCAAATGGAAAGAAATGGTATCTTGCGAATGTAAAGGCCATGACCACCACGGACTACGGGCCGGATCAGATTCATGAGATCGGACTGCAGCAAGTCGAGCGCATAGAAAAAGAGATGCATGCGCTCATGGATAAAATGGGGGGGCGAAAATCGATTCCCGAATTTGTGGAACAACTGAATGCAGATCCCAAGCAAAAGCTTTCTTCACCGGAAGATATGCTGGATGGTTTTCGTTTGATCGGAAAGCGCATCGACGAAAAACTTCCGGGTTATTTTAAGCTTCTCCCACGAATGACCTACGGCGTGAAGGCTGTGCCGGCGGAAAGCGCTGAAAATACTCCTGCAGGCTATTATGAAGGCGGCTCCATAGAGGTGGGACGACCTGGGTATTTTTACGCTAACACAAGCCTTTGGAAGGTGTTTGGGAAATGGGAAATGGAAACGCTCATGATTCATGAGACGGTTCCGGGTCATCACCTTCAAGTGACGATCGCTCAAGAGTTGAAGGATGTGCCCGAGTTTCGAAAAAATACCTGGTACACCGCATATGGGGAAGGATGGGCCCTCTATGCAGAACACCTCGGACATGAGATGGGATTGTTCTCGAGCGATGCTTCTCGGTTTGGCTATCTCGCTTCAGAGATGCTGCGTGCGGCAAGGCTTGTGGTAGACACGGGGCTTCACTGGAAAGGTTGGAGTCGCGATCAAGCCTTGGCTTATTTTAAAAAATATACGGGAGAATCTAATCCTGTGGAGATCGATCGCTACATCGTTTGGCCGGCTCAAGCGCTTGGATACAAGATTGGCGAAATTGAGATCAAACGCTTGCGAGAAGAATCAAAAAAAATCGCAGGAAAAAACTTCGATCTTCGGGATTTTCACGATGTGGTTTTGGGCGCGGGAGGGCTGCCTCTTAAGATCTTGGAAAAAAATGTAATCACTTGGGCGAAGGCGCAAGCGAAGAAGAAGTCATAAATCGAAGAGGCTTTTTCGCCCATTCTCCTGCATAGTCCGCGCCTATTCGCGCGGTTCGCAGGATCTTTTGCGGCGGGGTGCCGCGCTCAATTTGCAAGCGAGGACTGGTGCAC
>DDSI01000100.1 GCA_002343335.1 Bacteriovoracaceae bacterium UBA2394 | reverse complement strand
GAGTGCCCGATGGAACAAGTTCCTGCGCTACAAAAGCAAATCATCCGTGCGGCCAATGAAGCGGGACGCTTTGTCATCACCGCCACACAGATGTTGGAATCCATGACCTCAAAACCTCGACCCACACGTGCAGAGGCCTCCGATGTTGCAAATGCGGTGATGGATGGGACGGATGCAGTGATGCTGTCCGCAGAAACGGCATCGGGAGATTTTCCTTTGGAAAGCGTAAAGACGATGGCGCGCATCATTGTTCGGACCGAACAATACATTCAAGAATTTCCCGTCGATTCGACTGTGGATCGTTATCGTCATTTGGCTCAAAATGCCACGACTGCGGTGACCGCGGCGGCCGCACAAGCGACTCGTTCTCTCGATGTCTCAGCGATTGTGGCCTTTACTCATTCCGGGGCTACGGCAGTCGCCGTTTCCCGATTGAGACCGAGCGTGCCCATTTATGCACTCACTCCGTTTGAGAATATTCGACGCAGGCTCAGCATCGTATGGGGGATTATTCCTGCCATCACGAAAGCGATGAAACACACCGACGATATGCCCCGGCTCTCAAAAGTGATTCTCGAAAAGGTGGGATTGTGGAAATCCAAATCGCATATTGTCATTCTCTCGGGCACTCCGGTCGCACGCCCCGGTAGTACGAATCTCATGAAGGTTCATACGATCGAATGATTCGCTCGCTCCTGGCTCCCATTTACTGTCGCCTCATCAAAGCAATCGCGTATGGCCCCTGGGGCCCGATCGTTCATGGAGTTCTGATTCGGATTTTTAAATCACTCTATGGAATTTCATATTCCGGCGAGAAAAAGTTTGCGACGCTCGGCGATTTTTTCCTTCGCGACTCCTCCTTTCAGTCGGATTCTTCCGAGCTTGTAAGTCCCGTAGAAGCACTTGTCTTTGAAGGGCCACTGCAACTTCCCTCTTCCCGGACGATATCGGTTAAGAATATTGAATATGCCTGGTCGGAGTTTCCGGAGCTGACGGGTTCCCCACTTTTAAAAAGAAGCACCGCATGGAATTTATATCTCGCACCCTATCACTACCACTGGGTACACGCTCCTTCCTCAGGTGAAATGCTTGAGGCCATGCATGTTTCCGGCGCGGCTTATCCCGTCAATGCTCTTGGTCGAAGGTTGAATCCGAGATTATATGTAGAAAATGAGCGTGTGAGTTTCCGATGGCGACATCCACAGATGGGAGAAATTGTCATGATGTGCGTGGGTGCCATGGGTGTTTCTGGGCTTTACTGTCCACTTTCAAACTCTATCCCCGAGAGAAAATGGGGAGCTCTGACGCCCACCGTTCGAAAAGGCGATAAACTCCTGGCCTTTCAACTGGGCTCCACGGTCATTCTCCTCATTGAAAATGTGAATCAACCGAAAGAACTGCCGAATTCAATCAAACTTGGAGAAAGTCTGTGCTAGGAAATCGGCTTCATGGTTTGGTCTGACGCTTTAAATCCTTACGTCCTAAAAAGCCGCGAGCATCCAGCCGTCACTCGCGAATATCACTCGCTTTGGAAAACTTTTGAAAATTCCTCATGCGTCGTCGACTTAGGGTGTGGCAATGGACATTTCTTGGACGCTTATTTAGAAGATCGACCGACATGGAAGGGGCTCGGCGTAGAGCGTCGATTCAAGCGAGTTTATAAAACCGCACAAAAATTAGAGCAACGAGGCGGAAGTGTGTTCAATGGAGACATTCATGAGTTTCTAGAAGACTCTCCCTCCGATTTTTGGAATGAAGTCTGGCTCCAGTTTCCAGACCCTTGGCCGAAGGTGCGTCACGAAAAGAATCGAATGGTACGCGAGTCTCTCTTTCGTCACATTCATCGAATGCTCAAGCCGGGTGGACGCTTTTTCTTTCGCTCCGATTGCAAACTCTATTGGGAACTGCTGCAAAGCATGAATTCAGAGTGGCGACTCTATCCCATTACACTCGTGCTCGATGGCGACCTTTTTGCAAAGGGGCCCCAGACGCTTTACCAACGAAAATTTCTGGCACTAAACGTACCCATTTACTCCCTTGAATTTCAGAAATCCGGCTTGCCCGCTTAGCACTTGCCTGCTTGGCTCGGACGCGCGGAGAATAGGATGCATGTTTAGTTCACTTTTGCTCTGTCTTTCTCTTTCGCTACCTTCTGATCCCAGCCCCATCAAAGATTCTCCCTACCCATTCGAACTCAATCGGGGATGGATCGTTGAGCCCGTCATTGCAGGTTACAACAGTCTCGATAAGGAGGATCCCGCATCTTATATAGGAGGGGTTCGCATTTCAGGTTTGATGCCGGACGCCACCGATGCCGTCATCACCATGGAATTAGAGTATCTTGCCGATGTGATTTTCACAGGCAAGGGCCAGACCCCTCGAACTCGGCAAAAAGGAAGCGTCGGTCTTGTGTTCTATGAAATTTATAATCCGTTTGCTCTACGAGTGGCGATGGGCTTTGGAGCAGAAAAGAAATTTTCACGCTATAGCCCCCAAATCTATTTAAGGGGTGGGTTGGGGTATTACTTCAACTCTTACGTCGGACTCTATGCCGACTATTCAGGGCGATCTATTTTTCGAGAAAGTAAGTTCACCTTTAACAGTGAACTTACCACTGCGCTTCAATTTATCTTTTGAGAAGAAGGCAAATCGATCTACCCCCAAAGTTTATTCTTGAATCTTGAATGAAATCTCTTTTACGTCTCCCGCTTCGCCCTGAGCGCTCAGTTGAGAAAAGGTCGAAACCTTGAGAACCTGACTGCCAATACCGTAAGGAACCGCATTCACTTTTCCATTGGTATCGCCACCGAGATGAAACGGTCTTTGATTTTCGACGCGAGTGTTCTTACTCTTACCGGGAGAGCTGAATTCAAATTTCACGCTCTTTGCTTCATCGTTTACAATCGCTTCGAAGCTCAAATTCTTCAGCTTTAAGGTAGATTTATCAATGACGACCCCTGATGAGATATTCTCATAACCTGCGACGACTTTGTTGGTGTCCGTATTGATGAGTCGGATGGCATTGATCCGAGGAGTACTGTCCGCGATCGTAAATTGAACGCTGAAAGCGGAACCCGCAGCTCCAGAGGCATTGGCTTCTGCATAAGGTGTGGCGCGAAACGTCTGCGCTCCGAGCGCGTGTGCGGTCGGATTAAAAACCCCATTTGCATCGCCTGCCATCGCATAAGGAGCCCAGCTTTCAGTTCGAACAATCTTTTGCAAACTGCCCGAAGTGAATTCCATCTTCACGCTTTTCATGGCGGAGTTTCCCAATACTTCAAACGTAAGCGTATTTAAGTTGAGAAGATTTTTATCGATGACTTCTCCGGCCTCGATATTTTCAAATCCAGGAACGACCTCGCCTGTTTCCGCATTGATCAACCTGAGAGCGATGATCGCCGCTTGAGGTGTGGGCTCGGGAGTCGGCGGAGCCGGGGGTTCAGGCTGTTGGTTTACGGGGGGGACAGAAGGAGTCGAAGAGGAAGAGCTTCCCGCAAATGCCCCTGGCCACCAGTTGGCAGCGGACTGCGATCGCTCGACACCATTTCGATCGCTACTCACTCCGTAATCTGCGCGCTCCGTCTTATTCAAACTCGAGGAGCTCAACTTTAGATTCCAACCCACATCATTGTAAGATGCCGACGAGCTCTGCTTGAAATTGACCAATTGATTATCCCGATCATTCCAATCGGCAATTTCATCGGAATTGGATCGTCCTTTCGCAGCTTTCATGGAGGACCAATCCGCAAAGGTCTTACCCCCGTTAGAAAATTGTACGACCTTCGCGAGCGCAAGATTGCCTGCCGTGGATAAAAAGACGTTCCCGTCGGATCGATCAAAGGCTTTCAACCCGTTTTCTGACGTCATTTTTTGAAATTGAATGGAGTACCCCTGTTTGGCCGCATCGTATCGAGGCGCGGCAAAAATATTATTCACCACCTCGATCGTCCCTTCTTGATTGGCCCACNNAAGGTATTATTTGCGATGTAGATTTTCTCGCTATGGGGGATTTCCGTTCCCCCGGCCTTCACCTCGAGCGCTAGGTTTCTTGCATTCGGATAGGCATCCGTTTCCTTTCGCATATGAAAAATATTGTTTCGAATGCCCACATTCATGGTCCCCTCGCCGATTTGGAGCATCGAGTTTACGATTTCATTTCCTTCGACGACAAAATTAGTCACATGTTCATTCGGACGATTCCCCGGAGCACAACGGGGACCGGCATTGAAAGTTCCAATCGCGATCATAGAATTACCCACATACATGTATCGACCGTTTCGAAGAGTGAGTGGGTTATGTTTATTCTTCACATCGGAATAAACTTTGGCATCGATGATGGATATTTTCTCCACGCCCACGCCACACGACCGAATGGTGGGCTCACCCGCGTCCCACTCCTGCTTTATGCGATTTCCATAGAGGGTGACGCTTTTGCCAGAGATGTAAATGTAGTTGGCAGAGAAGTCATCTGCGGGCCAGCTCCCATCTGCACGAGGATGAGCGCCGTTATTTTCAAACAAGACGCCTTCGCTTCGCCCGAAGACGGTGAACCCTCGATTGATTCTTCCGAACGAGAGATTTCTAAAAACCAGATTTTTCCCATTCGGTTCATAAATGAAAGGGCGACGAGAGCCTTCCGACGAAGAAAATTTTAGATTCTCGACAACAACGTGAGAAGGATCACCCTGAGGCTGCACTGCCATTTGAGGAA
>DDSI01000201.1 GCA_002343335.1 Bacteriovoracaceae bacterium UBA2394 | reverse complement strand
GCGTAAAGCTTGATCGGGCCTAGATCGAGAAGGATGGGATACATATGGGAAGTCTAATTTTTTGGAATTGCATCGTAAATAGAAGGTTGGCGCTTGCAATCGCCGAAGTGAAGCCGTGATGATGGATTGTGGTAACGTCGTTTCTTCTCGGTCTTTCATTGATGAGTGATTTGGGCATGGCCTCTGCCGGCGACCGAATGTACTTTCACTTTCCACCCGATCCCGTGAATTTTAAGACTCTAAACTTCTTTTTGCCCGTCGATCACCTCTCGCTGCCTTGTTACATGCCTATTGAGGTCAAAGCGGCGTACAATTCCTATGCCGGCGACATGAGCATCTTTGGTTCGAAATGGACCTTCAATTACAACATTTTTATCCAGCGCGTTGGAACCCACTTAGAGGTGCGTGAGGGCGATGGATTTTCCAATCCTTATTATAAGGAGAAGAATTTAGAGGAAGCTAATAAGGCGCTCGCCGAGCAACTGGTGGTAGCTAGGAAAAAAGCCGATCTGCAGAATGCTTCGGGACTTCAGCCTGCTTCCGTCTATGACGACTATAAGAAACGCGTGCTCACCGATGTTACCTTCCGGGAAGAGCAAGAGGAAAAACTGCTCGCTCGTTCTCGAAATCTTTCGCCCGGAATGTATTATTCTCTAGCTCGAGGTCCCTCCACTCTAGAATTGAAGGCGGATGGTTCATTCGTTCGCTCATTTCAAAATGGAGCGTCAGAAGCCTTTAATCGTGACGGCCGGATCATCACGAGCACCGATCGCAATGGCAACTCCATCACTTTCGCTTATCAAGGGAACCTTCTCACCCGGGCAAATGACATGTGCGGACGCTACATGAGTTTCTCTTATAAGACCGATAAGGCGCTCAATGGTTTAGTGTCCTCCATCACAGATTCCATAGGACGCGAGATGAAGTATGAATACTTCCCAGAAAAACGGCTGAAGTCCGTTTTGGATCCTTCAAAGCGCTTGATCGAATACACGTACGACAAGGATGGAAATATGACTTCGATCTCGACGAAGTTACCTTCGCCGAATGATAAAAACCCTGAGGTTATTCAACTCACTTATAATTCCAAAGGCGAAGTCGAAACTCAGAAAGGTCCCGGAAAGGCGGAGTCGCGCTTCAAACGTACTTTCGTTGCCAATAACCCAAACCATTCCATTACGGAAATCGCTCGCTATGCGAATGGGAAACTAGAAAGCCGAGAAGTCCAAGAGAGCAAACTGAAGGAGTTTGAACAAATCTCAAGATTTGATGCCTCGGGTAAGGAAACCAAAAAGGAAATCCGAAAGATTTCTCCCGTGACGGGCTATCCGATTTCCATTTTAGATGGAAAAGGAAATGGCGAGCTTTACGATTATGATGCTCAAACGGGAAATCTTTTAAAGCGCCAAACAATCCCCGCTCAAGAAACTTTAGAATTTGCGTATGACGATCGCTGCAACCTCGTCACCAAGATGATCACGAAACGAGCTGGTCAACCCGATTTACTTGGAATTTTTGCCTTCGACACCAAATGCAATCTTTTGGACGCCAAAGAAATCATCGGCGCAAAAGAAACGAAGTCGATTAACATTCGTTACAATGCGCAGGGCAAGATTGCCTTTCTCACTAACAAACTGATGAATAAAGAAGTCGCATTTACCTACTGGAAATACGGCAAGCCGGATTCCATCACGCTCAAAGATGTTGGCAGCTTGATCGTCACCTACTCCGCCTTAGGTGATATTGAAAAGGTGGATACCTATCCTCACGGCGCCGGAAAAAAGCGCTTCGAAAAAACTCCGAAGAATACTTATCAGAGCATTATCCTTTCCGAAGTGCGTGGCGCTCTTGATGAAATGCTCAATTACCTGAAGCCCGCTGGCGTAAATATTGGACTGTAAAATATCGGGGCGAGAGGATTTGAACCTNNTACCAGGCTGAGCCACGCCCCGATCTATTGGGCGCTGCATTCGCAGCGCACCTTCACGAACTACAGGTATCGGCATCGACTAAAACAGTCGATGCCTTCAAACGCTAGAACCGACGAAAAAATCCGAAGGTTGGTGCGGGATGAGGGACTTGAACCCCCACGGGTTACCCCGCCAGGTTCTAAGCCTGGTGCGTCTGCCATTCCGCCAATCCCGCTTGTCTGCTGGCGCACATGGCACGACCCTACGACACTTCACATGAAGATCAAAGTCTCTATATGCCGTCCCGCACCTAAAACGGGGTCCGCTACAATCCAATCATGCTGAATTTAATTATTGGACTCGCACTTTTAGGACATCCCTTCACCTATGAACAATTGACCTCATCAACTCAGCCATCCGCGGATCCCATCCGAATGGCCAAGGCAAAATATATTCTTATGCAACAGTGGAAGGTGAAGGATCCCTCCACCGGTCAGACGATCGTTAAAGAAGAAAAAGTCTGCGAGGGAGAAGTCGACGCTCCCGTCGTCTACTTAAAAGGCGACGACGGAATCCCGGCCCAGCACTGGAAAATCGTAGAATGTTCCACGGAACCCCACTCTCCTTTCAAGACGGAGCCTATGGCGAAGACTCACATTCTCTTCAACTTCTTCGTGATTTTTATGGATTACGATATTTTCGCAGCCGACGGCATGACCAAGAACTTTGTTAGTTTTGTGCAAGCCCAGAACCTCCGAGATGCCACTAGCAACTTTATCTCTAGCTCAAACCTGCAATTGGATGCCGTAGCCTTCCCGACTGATTCCGAGGCCAAACTTACCGATTCCTCCAATAAAGACTGGAGCCGGTATACCGTCTCAGCTCGGATCGTGGACGTGGGCGAACCCCCTACAAAGTAAGAAATTTAGGGCGCGAGGGAGTCGAACCCCCGACCAAGAGATTAAGANNTCTCCTGCTCTACCAGCTGAGCTAGCGCCCCACCTTTTAGGCAGCCCCTTTTCTAGAGCCCGTGCTTCCTTTGATCAAGCAAAACGAGAGAGGTTCGGCTTGTCTCCTGCCTTCGATCCGGTAAATCCAAAGCATGATGGAAGTCAAAATTGAGAGATCGAATCCAGTTCAAGCAAAGATGAAAATCCAAGTTCCCGTTCAGATCGTGAACGAGCGATTTGAGGCCTATTATCAAAATCTGGCCAAGAGAGCTCGGGTACCGGGTTTTCGTCCAGGCAAAGCTCCCNNATACAGCGTCGGATCTCAGTGAGCGCCTTATTTCTGAATCGGTGCTTCACGCCGTTCGAGAACACAACTTGAGTTTGGTCATGCCGCCAGTTTTGGTGGCGACCGATCATCCTCAAGAAAACAAGGCGTTCAGTTTTGAAGTAGAAGTGGATCTCCGTCCGGAACTTCCTACGATTGATTGCGAGAGCATTGAAGTCACTCAAGAGACAGCCTCTGCTGAAGTTACGGATGAAGAAGTAGAACAACGCCTCAATAATATTCGAGAGCGAGAGGCGACGTTTTCCGACATCCCCTTCGCCCGACCCGCCCAAGACAAGGATTTGGTAGTCATTTCCTTTTCGGGCACGGTGGATGGCGTTGCGCGAGACGGAATGGCCGCTGAAAATCAAACGCTCGTACTGGGACAAAAGCAGTTTCTTCCCGAATTTGAGGCAGGGATTTTGGGAATGGAAACAGGAACTTCAAAAGATATCGAAGTCAAATTCCCGGACAATTATCACGCCGAAGACCTCAATGGAAAGACCGCGATTTTTAAAATCACACTGCATCAAATCAAGCAAAAGAATTTACCCGAACTCAATGACGACCTCGCTAAAGCAGCAGATCCGGATGCTCCAACTCTTTTAGCTTTGCGTATGAAAATCCGCGAAGAATTGAAAACGCAAAAGGAAAAAGCGCAGAAGGACAAATTGAAAGACTTAATTGGGGACGCTTTGACGGCAAAATATAATTTTCCCGTCAGTCAACGCCAAGTCGCATCGATGGCTGAGCGCCTAGCAGAGCACACTCATCACATGATGCATCAGATGGGCGTGGAGCATGAAGAATCTGAGGAGCATGCAAAATCTTTGATGGAAGCAAGCTTAAAAAAAGCTGAGCGCGACATTCGCCTTTCTTACATTTTAGAAGCCATCGCCCGAGCTCAAAAAATCGAAGTGACGCAGGACGACTTGAATGCTCGCTATGCAGAAGTGGCCAAAAAATCGGGTCTAAGTGTGGCTCAGATCAAAAGCCATTATGCTTCGAAGGAAGAAGGCTCCGAAGTTCCGAGAGTTGAACGCTTGAAGCTGGAGCTCCAAGACGAGAAATCCCTTGATTATGCCCTTTCAAGGGCTACGATAAAAATTAAGGGATCCTGATCAACTATGACGATTCAAAATACACTTGTTCCCATTGTCGTTGAGCAAACGGCCCGAGGCGAGCGTGCCTACGATATATTCTCTCGTTTACTTCGAGATCGGATTATCATCCTCGGAACGCCTATTGACGACCAAATCGCTAACCTCATTGTTTCTCAACTCCTCTTTTTGGAGTCCGAGGATCCTGACCAGGACATTTTTCTCTACATCAACAGTCCTGGGGGCTCGGTGAGCGCTGGAATGGCGATCTACGACACGATTCAATACATCAAGCCCGACGTCACCACCATCTGCATGGGAATGGCGGCTTCAATGGGTGCGGTATTATTGGCGTCCGGAGCCAAGGGAAAACGATTCGTATTGCCCCACGCTCGGGTCATGATCCATCAACCGATGGGCGGCGCGCACGGGCAAGCGTCTGATATTGAAATTCAGGCGAAGGAAGTCATTCGACTAAAAGAGCTTCTGAATCAAATTTTAGCGAAGCACACTGGACAGCGATTAGATGATATCGTTTCTCACACGGATCGAGATAAATTTTTAAGCGCTGAAGAAGCCGTCGCTTATGGTATTGCCGATAAAGTCGTAGAAAAGAATGTGCTGGCCACTCCGTCTAAAAAAGACGAAGTGAAAAAATAGGTTAAAATCGAGTTGGAGGAAATGTCGTGAGCCGCAAAGAAGACGATAGAGGCGTGGATCTATGCTGTTCGTTTTGTGGAAAGCACCAAAGCGAAGTCAAAAAACTAATCGCAGGACCGAGCGTTTATATTTGTGATGAATGTATCGAGCTCTGCAACGACATCATTGCGGAAGAATACGATAGTTCAGACCTTCCAAGCGAAACGGCTAAAGTTCCGAAACCAGCTGAGATAAAAAAGGTTCTCGATGACTACGTCATCNNCTACAAGCGCATCAACACCAAAAATCATCCGAAGGATGAAGTTGAACTGCAAAAGTCGAATATTCTTCTCATTGGACCGACTGGCTCTGGAAAGACCTTGCTCGCTCAATCACTGGCTCGTTTACTTAAAGTGCCATTCACTATGGTAGATGCCACGACTCTGACCGAAGCAGGCTATGTCGGTGAAGACGTTGAGAATATCATTTTGAATCTGTTGCAAAATGCTGACTATGACATTGAAAAAACCCAACGCGGAATCGTCTACATCGATGAAATCGATAAGATTTCCCGTAAGGGTGAGAACCCCAGCATCACTCGCGACGTAAGTGGCGAAGGCGTACAACAGGCCCTGTTGAAGATTGTAGAAGGTACGCTCGCGAATGTGCCTCCCAAGGGTGGTCGCAAACATCCGCAGCAGGAATTTTTAAAAGTCGATACCACAAATATTTTGTTTATTTGCGGTGGGGCCTTTGTCGGCTTGGAAGACATCATCACGCGACGGATCGGAAAGAACACGATGGGCTTCGGCGCTAAAGTGGAATCTAAAAAGAACCGAAAAATTGGAGAGCTGTTAGAAAAAATAGAGCCTCAAGATCTCTTGCGCTTCGGTTTAATACCAGAATTTATCGGACGTATTCCCGTCATCGCCACGCTTCATGAGCTGGACGAAGATGCGTTGATCGATATTCTTCGAAAACCGAAGAATGCGATCGTGCGACAATATCAAAAGCTGTTCCAGATGGAGAATGTGAAGCTGAAATTTACAGAGGACGCTCTCCGCGCTGTGGCGCAGCAAGCCCTCATTCGAAAGAGCGGGGCCCGTGGTCTGCGTGCCATTCTGGAAGATGCCATGNNCCGATCCTTCTCTTTGAAAAAGCCGCCGAGACTGCCTAGAGAGGCTTTCTAAAGCGGCTTCTTTGACAAAACGTATGGGGTGTTTAAGTTCCTCGATGTGAAACACCTCTTGGAAACCGAACTCCCTGTATTACCCCTACGCGACGTTGTTGTCTTTCCGCATACGGTACTTCCCTTATTTGTTGGCCGCGCTCGTTCGCGACAAGCCATCGAAGATTCTTTGCAGCGAGCCAATCAGATTCTTTTAGTCACGCAAAAGGACCCTCTCGTCGCAGATCCCACAGAAGGCGATGTGCATGAAGTGGGAACCGTTGCTCATATTAAGCAGCACTCAACTCTCTCAGATGGAAATGTAAAAATTCTCGTCGAAGGCCTTACCCGAGTTCGAATTAAGTCTTTTTTACCAAATCCCCCCAATTTACGCGCGAAGTTTGAAGTTATTCAGTCG
>DDSI01000017.1 GCA_002343335.1 Bacteriovoracaceae bacterium UBA2394 | reverse complement strand
GCTCGGGGACGGGGCAACCAGGTACGCAAAGCAATTCATAGGCAGGGATGCCCGACCCCGCAGAAAGGTGCGGGATCAGTTGCTCTTCGGGGTGTCCGTTTTGGCGCCTTTGCTCAACAAAAATTCCACCATGTCGGCTTGGCCAAAAGCCTCGGCAATTTGAAGAGCGGTGTAGCCCTTTGTGTTGCGAGCGTTTGGACTCACGCCAGCGTTCAAATAAATTTCCACAATCGCTCGATCGCCCCGCATCGCTGCGCGAACAAAGTGATCGATCGCTTCGTGAGAAATGGATTTAGCGGACACCGCGTAAACGGGCATCGAGAAAAGTGTGAGAGCTAAAAGTTTCCAAGCGAATGATCGCATAATGAATCCTCATCCATTCGCTCCCTGTTCATAGATTGTGCAAGTTGCATGCCAAGAATTATAGGATTTTTCGTTTAGAGAGAGTCGCGAGAGAGATGTTTCGAAGCTTAATGTCTCGTCCCGAAATATTCTCCAATTCAAATATTTTGTTAATTGGAGCCCCAATCTGAGCTTCGAATAATCGAAATGTAGTCGGATAGTGCGTTTTCAAACTGCAAAGCAATGCCTTTACGCCATCCCGCATTCGACCCATGCCCGCGCGATCCTTTTCATCGATTAGATAAAGACAGGCATTTTTTAACTCTTTTAAAAATCGAACTCTCATCGATCGGGCATCGGAGGCGCCCCGCCTCTTCGTTACGCTTTCAAGAACGAGTGGGAGCCCACACTGAATAAGAAAATTCCAATCTGGTTCCTTGCAATGGGTTTGCGTTTTACGACCTTTTTTCATTAAATGATCTTCCGCAAAACACTTCCTTGAATTTCGACGTTTTTACATGGCATAAGAATAAATATGAACCCTATGAATGTCGTCATCGATAAAAATCTGATCAAACGGGTCATGAAAATTACCGGGGCGAAAACCATCCGTGAAGCTGTTGATATCGCATTGAAACGAGTTGTTAAGAATGCATCTCTAATAAGCCAAATTCAAAAAAAATGAATTTAATCTATATAACTGAAAAGTTTACCGCACGTTCTTGCGACGAACTTCTTCATAGCGGCGCTGCGCTTTCCTCATGAGATCGCCGCGAGGATCGGCAAATTCCATCGCTTTTTTGTAGGACTGTTCAGCGGCAAGTAAATCATCCGCTTCGAACTCGAAAACTCTAGCTTGATTGTAAAATTGCACGGCCTTCGGGGCCGCAACTCGTTCCACCTTCGCGCGCAGATCCAGCGCTTCCTTTTGATTCGGCACGACTTCCAAAAATTTATAAACTTCTTTCCATGCGCTCTCGTAATTTTCTGCGCGAATATAATCTTCCACCATCTGCAAAATTCCGCCGAGAGACGCTTTGATTCCTTCTTCTTGTTCTTTTTTCAGGCGCTTCACTTCACCGGCCTCTGGATGATCGGAATACGTCTTTAAAAACTTCTCAATTTCCGAGCGCGCCTCCCCAGCATCCCCCAAATCCAAATGCATCTTGATAGATGCAAGAAGCGCCGTTCCTTCCTTGCGTCGTTCCCAGTTTTTTGCCTCTTGCTTCTTCTGCTCTGCGCGATCTCGAGCTAACTCTTCAACTTGAATTCCCCATTTATCAAGCGCGGAGCGCATGAGTCGCTCGTAATTCTCATCCTTACTCGCAATTTCCTCGAGCTTTTGCTTCACCAAACGTCCGTAAGCCACAGCGGCATCCGCTTTGTTGTCGCGAATGTATTCATCAAACTTCTTTTGATAGGAATCCATGTAGTCGTAGAACTTCTGCTCATCTTCAGGGCTAATCATTCCACCTGCCGCGGCCCCTGGCGTGGGTTCCGCAGAATTGATTTGTTCCACGCTTTTCACTTCTTCGCCCAATTTTTTTCGAAGCGTGTCGGCCAGTTTTTTGATCTCTTCATTGTCGGGCTGCAAACTTAAGATGTATTCCGCGAGGGATAGGCCATCTTCCAGACGCCCTGCCTTCACGAGCTCAATTTCTTTTTCCTGGAGAAGAATGGCAGTCGCTCGAACATCCTCAGCATTTCGCACCATTGCGGACACCAACTGAGAATCTTCAATGAATATCTTGAGCACATCCGCTGGAACATTTTCCAACTCTTTTCGAATGCGATCGGGAATCAAGGCGGCGAGAGAAGAGGCGCCCACTTTTTCCAAGAAAGCCGTGCGAAGCTCTTCCGCATCCAACTGCGCGACAGGAGCTCGCATTTCATTTTCAATTCGAGTTCGAAATCCTCCGAGCTCGCCCTCGATTTTACTCGCCAAAATATCTGTCGTACCTTCTTTAAATCCTTCGCCTATGGAGCGGATGATCTTTCCGCCCATCATCATGCCCGCAAGAATGAGAATCACCGCGAGGGCGCCATACATTTTGATACGTCGGCGACGCTTTTGTTGATCGAGCGCAGTCTGCATCTCAGACGTGGCTGCGGACGCCTCTTCCATCACATTCGTCTTCGGCACACCTTTTGAAAGCACGCCTGGCGCCAAAAATTCAAAGAGTGCATCGCCAATTTGGATAACGTCGTGATTTTGCAAGACTTGATCTGTCACTAAAGCGCCATTCACCTTCACGCCATTGGTGGAATTCAAATCCACGATAATCAATCGTCCAAGCTCGTCCTCTCGAACTTCCGCATGAAAGCGTGAAGCGTTCGCGTCATCGATGGAAACTTCATTGAGGGAATCTCTTCCAATTCGAAGTGGAAGATTGCCCAAATAGAATGCTTTGGAATTTACTTTTCCTTCGAGCACCACGATTCGAGATCCCGCCGTGTCGGCTTCGTTTTGATCGTAATCAAAATGTGCCGTGCCCGCAGTGCCACTCGTGCCCTCTTCTGCCGCCGCTCCACCATCTTCGTAAGTAAAAGGAAGGGTGTGCTTCGTCTGAGCTTCAAGTGCTTGCGTATGCACGCTTCGAGAAAGCATGAGGGTTTCAGATTTTGAAAGTCGATTGAGAGCTTCTGCCGCATCGGCCTCCGGCTGTACATCCTCAGAGGCGCTGGCCGTGGTATCCAGATAAGATTCTTCCGTCGTGGGCAGGGTTCCGTCCGAATAGCCCGGATGCTCGGCATATGTATAGACACCAGTGCGCTCGATAGCGGCGGACAAACGCTCCGTGCTCTCTTCGGGCTGCACTTGCTCTTGCTGTTCTAAATCCCACTCGGTTGCCGACGCAGTCTGTGGTTCCTCCATCTCAGCCTCCGCACGCAACTCGATCGTCGGCGTTTTAGAATGAGAAACTCGCCCCTCATCAATATGATCATGCGCGGCTTCCGCACCGTCCATGCCAATCATTTTTAAGAATGAGGAGTGGTTTTGACTCATTATCGCAATTTCTTCCTTTGCTCGGCGAGCATGATGTTCGCATGCGCTTGCGAGAGAATTTCGGAATCCTCATCCGCAATCATCGCTACTTCCTGAAATTTCAGAATCGCGATGTCGTAATAATAATAATCCAACGCCTGCTGTCCTTCGTTGAAACGCTTTTCTACAAGCTCTTTTTGAGAAGCCTGCACTCGCTCGAGAGCCACGCGTCGCTCCGCTGTATTCGGCAACGCCTTCCAGCATCGAATCGCTTGTCGATAATTCCCAAGATCTTCATGCTCCGTGCATCGCTCCATTTGTCGACGATCAAGCGCCCCGTCGATCAATTGTTCCGTGGGAAGCACAGAGGCTGTGGTTGACTGAAGAGAGCTGTACTCGCTGCTACCGCTACTCATAAGCATGTAGGCCGCTGCCAGGAAGCCGATCACTCCGAGGAGTGCCAGGTTACGACGCTTACGCTGATCCATCGCCTGAACATTCTCGACGATCTCTGAGGCCTTACTTTTGAGCTCCGTGAAAATTGTTTCTAGATTCTCGAAAGAAAAAATATTTGTTGTAACGCTGGTAAATCCCGCAACGGTCTTCTTCTTTTGGCCACCGCGCTTAGCGCGTTGAAAGAAAATTCCTTGAAGGTCGCCGACTCGAAGAATGTCGTTGTCCTTCATCTCCGCTCGTCTTACCGGCACTCCATTCACACGAATTCCGTTGCGACTCTTCAAGTCCTCCAGAATAACTCGATCGTTTGAAATGGTGATGAGGGCGTGATAGCGGGAAGCACTTTTATGATCGATCACGATGTCATTGTCGGGAGCTCGTCCAATGCGAACGCTTTTGCCCACAAGGCGAAAGTCTTTTCCGCCGATATTCACCCAATGTTCGGATGCGATCTTCGTTTGGAAATGCGTGCGCGACGCCGTTCCTTCAAGTTGATTTGCTAGGATTTGATCTGCATTTGCATTCATTTCCGCACCTCAAGTTCCCCCTTGAGTTTCGGAAAGACTGTGACGCTCGTTAGAACATCAACACCGCAGCGACGTATTCTTCTCGCAGATATAGTGGCAAGCCTCGAACTTGAAACACTCGATCTGAAGTCGAAAGGGCTCGATCAATCACTTCATTGCTGCCATTCAAGTCGTTCAGAAGACTCATCAAATCTCCTTGGAGATGATGGTCCGCGACAGACTCGGTGATGTGACGATTCATCTCGGCCACATCCACAGGTACGATCGACGAAAGGCTCGTACTCGCTGCAATAATTTGATTTTCTCGATCCACAATCATCACTGGTCTTTCCTCCAATAGGAGCACCTGTTGGAGAATAGATTGCAAAAAGCTCGCCTCAGACGCCTGGTCGCTAGCACTTCTTGTAACCCCTTGATTTCGCTGGGATATGACCCGATTAATTTCAGAAATCAGCGGGTGGAGGGCCGCAAAAGATTCAGGATTTTCCAAGGTTTGCGCAGTGCCAGAAGCCACCAAATGGATGTTTTCCGCCGTGATTTCAAGGCCCCGCACAATCCAACGATTCAACAGCCACCAAACCCCTAGAATTACTAGCATTGCAAGAAGCAACGTTTTCCATCGAAGACTCTGCAAGTTTTGCAGACCGTCAAAACTCGCGCGAGGGATGTATCGGATCCTTGCCGCTCCGATCGTGGCATATTGGTTCGTATTTTTGTCCCACTCGGTGATGGGCGCTACCAAATCACACGCGACTTCATTGCCAAATAAAATATCGGAGCGACACGAATCAAGTGCTTCGTTTCGCTCCATCGCAACCTCCGAGAGACGATCGAAAGCCATGTCACCTCGCGCCGGACAAAGCACCTTTCCACGAGAATCCAAAATAAATTTCTCAAGTACGCCGTCTTCAGATTTCAAAATATTGCAATCGAGCAGTCCCGTAGTCCCCTCCGCAAGCTCACGCCGATTTTTCTCTGCGAGCGCATTCACCAAGCTTCGACCGGTTTCAAAAGCCCGCTCAAGGAGCGCAAAGCGAGCGTCGGAAAGCATTGGCGTAAAGATAATGGAATGAATCACGAAGGTGGCGAGCAAGAGCAGAACGAGTGCACGAATTTTGAGATCCAGTTTTTCGAAGCGATTCCAGTACTTGATGGTCAAACTTTTCAATTGAGATTTGCGATCTTTAGAAGCTCCCGTCACGATCGAGTCGTCATATTTTTCAGTCGCGCCCGCCGCAGGCCCTTCCGCTTTCACTGAGGAAGTATCAAGTGCAACATCGCCCTCTCCAATGCTTTCCACACGAAAAGAGTATTCTCCGATTTGAAGCACATCGTTGTGCTTGAGCGGTACTTCATACACGCGTCTTCTGTTCACTCGAATTCCGTTGGAGGAATTCATGTCTTTGATGAGAAATCCATCTTCCGAATGATAAAGAATTTGGCAGTGTTGGCGGGAAACGGTTTTGGAGTCGAGCGTGATAGGTGCGACGCCATCTTTATCAGGCTCCCGACCGAAAACATAGACGGAGCTCTGATCCAACTCGATCACTTGATCGTTAAGCGGTCCGGCAATGGAGCGAAGTCGAAGCTTCATGCACTTTCACTCCATTCTAAAATTTCACCGGCGTGCGTTTCTTTGAGATCACAGTTGGCAAATTCTATGAGGTAGCGAGCTCCGCCAAAAAAGTTCAACCAAGGCAGAACAAATCGACCCGCTCCCACTTGAGAGCGCTTGAAAATGATTTTTCGATCAATGTCGCAAAAGCAAATATCGATAGGAAATTTCATCCCCAAAGTGTGCACAAGGGGAAAAAACCCATTTAGCGGCAGCGGAAAAACGGCAGCATAGTGACGAGGGGCTTCGGAATATTTGAGAAGGCCAATCGCGCGCTTTGCGGGAGTATCCATGATCTCAACCGTGGTGGCGAGCGTGTGTCCAGTCTGAATATTTTTCAATTTCATGCTCATGGGCCACCAAAAATGTCTTTGAACCAAGATTGGTTGTAATAAATATCGCAGATCTGCGGACCCATGATGACGATGAAGACGGCGGGCAAGATAAAAAG
>DDSI01000021.1 GCA_002343335.1 Bacteriovoracaceae bacterium UBA2394 | reverse complement strand
GTACAAGATGACAAATTTAGCCTTCCTTCTCGCCTTTGTCCTCACCACCACTATCCCCGATATGAAGATGCTCCAGACAAAGGTCGAGGGCGGTGATGTTCAATACCAGGTGACGTGCCTTGATAGTCTCGGCCGAGCGATCGATTTTAAAGGCGAGCGCAGCTCAGGTCATTCCGTGACGTCAAAACTGCCGATTACGAAATGTGACATACGAAAAACCGGCGCAGGATCCCTTGTCCTCGATTTTGATTTGGGTCAATCAGGTGAAACGAAGTTTAAGCTTGGATCGAAAGAGTTTCAAAAGACGGTACAATTTGCTTACGCCTCTCAAGACAGAGTCATGCAAGGGAGCGGACCAGCCTCCTCCTTGAATGAAACTCAGATGCTCGAAAAACAGCACATGGATCCCACTCGCTATGAACGCTGGCGGAACGCCTCCGAGCAATACAACTCACATCGTCCCTTGCCGAAATAGTAAGTCTCCGCACGCCACTACTCCGAATCTCATAAGACTGTACAAATCACCTTTCCTTCGCGACCAATCTCGTACGCTTCGTTAAGCCCTAATTACCTAAAATTACGGTCTTCTTCGGCTCCTCGGCTTGTCAGTTCATGTCAGCGGGTGCCAGTGTTTATTCCGAGAATCCTTTTGTAACACAGGCTCAAGAGAAACGAACAATGACCGCCAAAATGAAAGGACCCCGTACCATGAGCCTGGAATTTAAGAATAGACATAACTCTCAAAACCGCCAACCCAATCTCCGAAAAGCAAAAAAGCTCCAAAGGAAGGCAGCTCCTAAAAAAGTCGAGGGCTTGATTCTCTACCCTTTGGACATTTTAGAACTGATCAAAAACTCTGGGGCCCTGGCCTAATCATGCCAAAGGAGGCGAATATCATGTCACTCACACACCATCTCACCGAAGCGCTGAAACCGGTCAGCCAAAAACTACAAAATAATGTAGTTCACTTACCTTCCAGACTTGGACTTCCATTAAAGGTCATCCGGGACGATAGCAAAATTGACCTCAATTTTAATGTTATGCCCGATCGCCCTGTCGGGGAAAGATTTCACCTTAAAGAGTATCGAATCTGGAATCGCTATGCCGAAGTCACGTTTGATCGAGAGTACTTTTCCTCCATGGAAAAGAGTCCCGATCACTTGATCTTCCTCACTGGGTTAGCCCACTGCCAAAAAATTCTATACGTCTACCTAAGCCACGAGCTGGGTTTTGAGTACGATCCAAAAGGAAAAGAAGTTCTCAAATACTGGCCCACCTCCGTCCATGTAGAAATGCCTAAAATGGTTCGACAGAATCATGACGTGGTGCAGAAATTTTGGGTCCATAAAATTGATTGGCTTACGGATACCAGCGCATTTGTCAGCTTTACGACTCTTTACAACGACTCCGTTGAAATTAAAGCAGATGGCAAAGTCTACTTAATCTCAGACGCTGTTAAAAAGCCTGCCTTTGACCGCTTCGTCCATGCCCAATAGACGCAGCACTCCACACTTCGAAAATCCCCTCTCGGCCATGATACAATAAGGCGAGAGGGGGCCCATCCTTGGGTAGGAACTTCATCCGTACATTTGGCGATTTACTCGTAGGTCGCTCTGCTTCGGGAACAGAATGGGCCAATCTTCACCGGACTGCTCAAGTTCGTTACGTCAATTCATTCATATTTGTTTCCATGGCGCTCCTCGTGCCCTTCGATTTCATTCTCTTTCAGAATCCATGGATTTATTTGCCCGGACGAATTGCTTTAGGAACCTTCTCCGCCGTAATTTTGCTTACCAACCCGAACCGGCTGAACCCTTCACCTGCCGATGTAAATCTCGCAGAAGCAATTCTATTGTGGCTGCCGCTCGCAGCG
Source organism: Bacteriovoracaceae bacterium UBA2394 (assembly GCA_002343335.1). Taxonomy (GTDB): domain Bacteria; phylum Bdellovibrionota; class UBA2394; order UBA2394; family UBA2394; genus UBA2394. The sequence continues at coordinate 1,562 of DDSI01000021.1, read as the reverse complement.
GTGAATTTGATTTATTACTACTTTCTTTCGGTTGCTCCTGAGCAAGACACGAAAATTGTCTTCATCGGTACTCTGATGGTCGTGATTTTTACCACCTTGGCAATCCACCGATTCTGGAAAGAAGAGTTGGCACTCATTTTAGTTTCAAACTCTGCCTTAGGGTGTTTGCTTCTACAAAGTTCGGATATGAGGGACTCCATTATTTTACTCTCTATTGCCCATATGATTTCCTTCGCACTTCACGTGCATATGCGCCGAGAATTTTTCAGGTCCATCGACGAGAAATTTCAAATCCTCAGAGGATTTCTTCCCAAGCGAGAAGCCCACCTGGTTGCCACGATGAGCGACAAGGGGAGCTTCGANNGCGTTTAAACCGCGAACTCGATTTAACGTTTGCCTCTGCTCCGACTGGAGAAAATATCAAAATCTCAGCCGCACGACTTCTCCCGAGGATTTAAGTAAGTATTTTGAAAGATTTTACGACACGGTCTTTGAAGAGCTCGAAGCATTAGTTCCGGAGGGAACATACTATGTGAATTGGGTTGCCGATGAATTGTTCATCATCTTTTATGATCAAAAAGATGATGAAAGCGCTACGATCCGAAGAGCCGTGATGTTCGCAAAATCATTTGCCACCATCGTGTTTGAAAAAATTCAGCAAAAATTCGACTTTGAACTTCGATTTGATATTGGTCTTTCGAGCGGTGAAGGATTTCTAGGTCTTCAAGGTCCGAAAGGATTAAAGAAAACAACAATCTCCTCTGAAAATGCTGGTCTCGCCAAACGACTTGAAACCGAGGCTAAGACCATGCGTAATCGCATTTCCAATCCCAGCTCTTATCCAATTCTTATGATGGATTCTCGAATTGGAAAATTCGCCACAGATCGAAATATTTTTTCAGAAAGCGAAGTGCAAAAACACTCGCCAGAACTCGCCGACCTTCAAGGCAAGGGCGATGTCTTTGTTTACTGGGATAAGAGCGGTCCAGGCCGCAATAAAACTCGCTATCTCAGCTTCTCCAAGACCGGTCGCGATCCTTAAAAGATTAATAATATCAGTATCTTATGGCGTCAGCCGCTGTCAGGACATGCCAGTGTTTCTTCTGAGATTCGCTCCGTAGAACGAACCTCAGAAGGAGCCCTATATGGATATATTTATCGCAATTCACGGATTCACACTCTTAATCATCTCAACTCTACTCTATCAAGATAACGCTGCAGGGAAACGCCGCCACCTTGTCGTCCGATCTCAATCTCAGGATCGATTTCGCTGGATCTATTTATTTATTAAGATTGCCGTTCCCTTTGGATTACTTTCGGTTCTATTCAGAAACGTCACCCCTCAGTTACTTATTCTGTTTGAAAACATTGCTCTCCAAATTACAGGGATCGTCTGCTCCACGTTGGGGATTTTAATTTTCATCTGGGCCAAACGAACTTTAGGAAAAAATTATAGCCCCTGCTTTGATGTTCGATTGCCCCAGCGGATTGTTGTCGAAGGTCCTTATGCGTACGTTCGTCACCCCATTTATACCGCTAACCTATTTGTACTGGGTGGACTC